>JAULZL010000400.1:3358-3669 GCA_032117355.1 Candidatus Nanopelagicales bacterium | reverse complement strand
AACGTCGGTATCACGACGCTGTCGCAAGTAAATCCGCACAGTGTGGGTTCGAGTCCCACTGGGGGCACCCAGTCACCTGTCTGAATCGTTACGGCCAGGACTGGAGTCCGCCGACTCCGGTGTTCTTCGGCAGGTTGGCCCCTGGCTTCTGCGAGTTCTGCAGACCGCCGAGGCACAGCCCGAGGCGGCCCGGCATGCAGGTGCCTCCGGTGCCGGAGACGCCACTGCCTGCCGCCGAACCTGACCAGCAGACGCCGGTGACGGGGTCGGTCATCCCGGAACAGGCCTGAGCCGGTGGGGCGGTGACGATC
>JAULZL010000400.1:0-3348 GCA_032117355.1 Candidatus Nanopelagicales bacterium | reverse complement strand
ACGTCGTCGCGAGCATGAGCCCGGAAGCCTTGATACCGCCCAGTGCCTTGATGAAAGTCGTCATGTCGTTCTCCGCAAGTCTCGTGTGGGTCCGGGCGATCAGGATGGGAGGGTGATCTTGGTCTGCTCTCGAATGAGCTTGATCGCATCAATGACGGGCTGTTCCAAACCCTTCGGCGCCTGCGCGTTCAACTGCATCACGAAGACCGTGTCCTTGTCCGGAATGACGATGGTCTGCTGACCCACGGCGCGCTTCGTGCCCTCCCAGACGAAGTTTCCGACGTAGTCGACCGCGTCATAACCGCCCACCTTGTCGCTGTGGGGTTCACCCAGCGGCACGAAGCCAGGCAGTCCGTTCAGTTGGCTGGGGGCGAGTTTGAGGACTGTCGCCGGGTCGACATTTCCGGTCAGCCTGGAGGCGATGGCGTAGATGAACGGCGGGTTCTCCTGATCGGGTGCTTTGTCGTAGATGATCGCGCCGTAGGCCCAGTCCGGGGTCCGGTCACCGGCGGGACGCCAGTCGGGCGGGAACGGGAAGTCGATCTTCGGGGTGCCGGGCTCATCCTTCTTGAAGGGAACCTCGGAGATCTTGTTGTCGACGATGTATTGGTTGATGGTGGGCACCTGCGCCTGCGCCTGCGCCGGCTTGGCCGCGGACGAACCTGTCTCACTGGTCGATGGTGCCGATGACGGGCCTGTTTTCGCCTGCTCGGTCGTGGTGCTGCAGCCCGCGATCGTGACAGCCACAAGGGCGCCTAAGGCCGCTTTCCTGATCTTCGTCATCGGGACGCGATCTCCTTTCATCGTGATTGTCAGAGTCTTTGAGCGTTGAGTTGTCGGGTTGCTGCATCGGCGACCGCGGCGATCGCTTGGCGGTCCCGATCGTCGATCGGGGTGTGGTTGGTGGAGAGCAAGACGGCTTCAATAGCCGCCGCAGCAGATTCGGCTGCGCTACCCGACGCGCTCACGTGTTCCCAGTCGGGGACTAGCCCGCCGAGTTCGTCCAACTCGATCAGCTCCGCTTCGATTTCGAGTTGTTGGACTCGGCGGCGTAGTTGTGCCGTGGTGTCATTGGGTGCCGGCGCTGGGCCGGTCTTGAGTCGTTTCCGCACCGCACGCAGCGGCCGAACGACTTCGCGATGCCAGGTGTCCACCCGCTTCCGGGCTGCTTCGAGATTGGCCGCGGTCAGCACCTGGCGACGCTCCGCCCCGACAAACGCGGCGAACAAGACCA
This sequence comes from Candidatus Nanopelagicales bacterium, assembly GCA_032117355.1. Taxonomy (GTDB): domain Bacteria; phylum Actinomycetota; class Actinomycetes; order S36-B12; family S36-B12; genus REEB460. Next base: position 2,114 of record JAULZL010000400.1, on the reverse strand, counting down.
GGTTGACATCCACATCGTGCCGGTCCTGGAGATGCAGGCATGAGTCAGGTACGCCGTCGCATGCGTACAGCGACAGCGCGAATCGCTTGACGGACCCCGAAGGTTCTTCCGTCGTCGGCGTCTCTATTGACCCTCCCAACGGCGGTACAGCTCATGGGAGATCCCGAACTGGTCCAGGAGCTTGCCCGCGGTCTGGTTGAGCAGATCCTCGATGGTCTGGGGCTGATGGTAGAAGGCCGGGGCCGGCGGCAGGATCGTCGCTCCGGCGAGCGTGAGGGTCTCCATATTGCGGATGTGGATGAGGCTCAACGGTGTCTCCCGCGGGACGACGACCAGCCTGCGCCGTTCCTTGAGGCACACATCCGCGGCACGGGTCAGCAGGTCGGTGACGGTTCCGGTTGCCATCGTGGCCAGGGTCTTCATCGAACACGGCACCACCGCCATACCCATGGTGCGAAACGATCCCGAGGAGATCGCGGCGGCGAAGTCGTCGGGTTCGTAGTGCACGTCGGCGAGCGCCTCGAAATCGTCGCGCTTCGAGCCCATTTCGAGCTCGATCGTCTTTTCCGCGCCCCTGGACACTACGAGGTGGGTTTCGACCTCAGGATGGTTGTGCAGAGCCTTCAGGGTGGCCCAGGCCAGGTGCGGCGCGCTGGATCCGCTGACGCCGATGATCAAACGCTGTCGTTGCATCGATCCGGCAGTCTCAGGATTTTTCGACGTAGGACTTCAAGCGTGCGAGGACACCACCCCAGTAGGTATTGCAGAACGGCAGGTGCGGATCGTCCGCCGCCCATTCACCGTCGGTCAGCGTGACCGCGGTGCCGCCGCCGGGCGCGTCAGCGAGAGCGATCGTCAACGTCTTGCCGGCGGTGTTGCCCGGCCCTTCGACGGCTGTCCGTTTGATCGAGACGTCGGGCTTGATTTCGTCGATGCGCCAGCCGAACGTCAGTCCGGGCTTCGGCGTCCACGTCACTGTCTTTCCCGCGGCGATGTTGCCCTCCATCGTTCCCTCGTGCCATTCGCGCTGTTTCTTGATGTCCGCCAGTGCGGCGTACACCGCCGACCGGGGGGCCGCGATGTTGATGGCGTGTCGAAGAGTCGTCATGAATTGAGCTCCTGGGATCTATTTGTCGGGAGTATTTAGGGTTCGACGACGATGCCGTCGTCGAAGTAGGACACCTTCGTGCGGATCTTCTTGTAGTCCTCGCCGGTTTCCAGATAGCGGCCCTCGACGGCGCGTTTGGCTGCCTCGACCCACTTGTCCGGGAAGTACCCGAGTCCGTATCCGTGCCACGGCTTGTGCGGTGTCAGTTTCGGCAGTCCCAGTTCGTCTTCCCAGATCTTCTGGGCGTTCTCCATGAGTTCCTTGGCCGGCAGCGCCACCGGGGGGTACGCCCAGTTGATCGTGGCGTCGATCATGATCTGCGAGCCACCGAATCCGTCGGGGTACGTGCGATCGGTGAACGACGCTTCGACAGGTGCGCCAGAGGGGTCGAGGTCGGTATTTCGGCCGCGTTGGATCTGCACGTCTTTGTGTGGCTGTACCCGCCACGACAGCGCCCACAGCACACTCTGGAGGTCGTTGCTGTCGATGTCGTCATCGACGCCGATGACCCACTTACACCACCCCATGTTCCGAGAGGAGGCCACCGCCCGCAGTGCGTTCCACACCTCCCCGGGAACCGGCTTGTGGAATTCGACCACCACGAAGTTCGCCGATCCCGACATCTCGGCGATGCTGACCTTGCGCATGTTCGGCGACTTGAGCCGCAGTTCCTCCTCGAGGAACCCTTCCCAGCCGAACTTGCGCAAGCAGGAACTCTCACTCGGCGGCATCTCGCTGATGAAGGCTTGGAAGATCGGCTTGGTGCGGTGGGTGATGCAGGTGACTTCGAAGATCATCTGGTAGTCCTCGGCGCCGACGTAGCCGCCGAATTCACCGAAGGGGCCTTCCATTTCGAGGATGTCGGTGCGGATGATGCCCTCGATGGCGATCTCGGCTCGAGCTGGAATGAGTAGGTCCACCGTTTCGGCTTGAACCACTTCCAGCGGTGCGCCATTGAGGGCGCCCGCCGCGTCGTACTCGGACATGTTCAGCTTGTTGACGCTGG
>JAULZL010000399.1:0-9827 GCA_032117355.1 Candidatus Nanopelagicales bacterium | reverse complement strand
TCTACCGCCTGCCTGCATGGGGCACGACCCTCCACTCAAGATCCAGCAAGGCGCCGAAGGTGCATGTCGTTGACTCAGCAGTCGCATCACGACTGATGCGCTTAACACCTTCGAAGCTTGCCCAGCCAGAGCCCGTCGCACTCACCGAGTTCGGCCACCTGCTCGAGACATTCGTGGTCGGTGAACTGCGCAAGCAGGCATCTTGGCTCGAGGGTGTCTACTCACCCGGTCACTGGCGCACCCATGAGGGCGCAGAGGTCGACTTCATCGTCGAGCGCGACGACGGCACCGTTGTTGCATTCGAGGTGAAGTCATCGAGTCGCATTCAACCGAGAGACTTTCGCCCACTTGAGCGATTGCGCGACAAACTCGGATCAACGTTCGCGGCAGGGGCCGTGCTCTTCCCCGGAGATGCGTCCTTCAAGTTCGCAGACAGACTGTATGCGGTACCCATCGACCGGCTGTGGCGACCGGTGAAGTGAACCCGGACGACACCTGCAAGACCTCACGCATTTCGCGACATCGAAACATGCTCAGATGGACTGAGCACGCACGAGTGTTCGGGAGTACTCAACAGATCTTGCGTCACGGGCCTGGCCGGGCAGGAGGTATTCGCCGTTCACCATCGGCGCGAAAGTCGAGTTCATGAGCAGTGGCATGAACCCGTGGCGCACGAGGTCGAGTTCTTGGATGATCGCCGGCCGGACGAGGCTGAGCCCCTAGGAGAAGGTGGTGAAGCGGTAACTCGGATGCTCCGCACTCAACCTCGGACCGATGCCGAAGATCTTTTCGGATTCTGCTGTGGTTTGCTTTCCGCATGACTCGTCGTGAACCCGATGTCCGTCCCGTTCACGGTGTGCGTCGTGCCCATCGCCTCGTGCTGGGCACGGTGGTCGTCACTGGTCTGGTTGCCTTCGCCCCGCCGGTCCTTGCGGCTCGGCCGGGCATCGATGAGACATCGGTGAAGGTTTCCGCGGGTGCGGCCGATGCAAGCACGGGCAGCGTGCGCGTACGACTTTCGGTTCGCGATGCCGGGAAAGTGCAATTCACGGTCCCGCCGAAGACGCCGAAGGGCAGTATCAACGGTCACACGCCGTCCCGGCGATCGACGACCACCGCGTTCACCTACCGGCCGACCACGTCGGCACGGCACCAGGCAGCCCGGCTGTCGGCGACCGCCGCAGACAAGGTCGATAGGTTCGCTGTCACCGTCACCGATGGGTACGGCGGCTCGGTGACGGTGCCCGTCTCGCTTCGGGTGAGCCCCCAGAACGCCGCGCCGGTTGCTGCACCCGTCGTCGGCATGCCGAACGCGATGGGGGTCATCACCGGCAATGTCGGCGTCACTGATCCCGACGGTGACAGCCTCAGCTATGCGGTCACCACGCCCCCGGTTCGCGGCAGCGTTGCTGTCGCATCAGATGGGTCCTTCACCTACACCCCCAACGGTCGCGCGGTGAGGCATCGCACTGCGGCGGACGAGGCGCCGGACACGTTCATCGTCACGGTCTCGGATGGGTACGGCGGGTCGATCGCAGTACCCATTACCTGCCCGGCTCACGGCTGAGCCACCCGACGATCCCTCGGCGTGGGCCCACCGTCGCGATGAAGAGGCGGGATCCGCGCTGCGGGGTGTGATCGAGGTTGGCCGTATGGGAAGGGGGAGTGAATGGATCCTCAGTTCCATCATTCCCCTGATGGGGTGGCGCCTTCGGCCACTGAGAGGTCGCTGCGAGGTTGACGCGAGGGTCGTCCGGGTAGCGGGCTACGTCGTTCCCACAAAGCAGTCACTTACCAGCGGGCGCGAGAAGAGCAGGTTGCAGAATCGGGTACGAATCAGTTGCAGAATCGGGTATAAAAAATATGCAAATTCGGGTGACGCCTCGTCGCGATCTACCGCCCCCGAGTGGCTGCCCAGGCTCTGGCAAGGAGTTCAGGCACGCGCCAGCAAGGATCGAGACTGCATGGGTCCGATTCTGGCACTTCGTCAGATCACCCCGAGGGGTCGAGGATGCCATGGTGGGCATCGAGGTGTGACTGGAATGCGTCCAGAGTGGGAAGTTGGCCGATTAAGGCAGACTATCTGTCTGCGCTGAATCACATCCGCCTTGTCGAGCATTCAAGCGACCCAGCCCTTCGTCACTTCTCGCAACAACGGCTGCGATGCCTATCGAGACAGCCCCCATTTCGAGCGGACCGCAGAGTTCTGCGCGCTCTACGACGAGATCTCCTTCGACCCTGAGTACGTCACCGAGCCCTTGGACGTCTTCGTCCCGATGGTGCGAAGGGTGCTGTCCAAGCAGTGGGCTCCACCAGATCCCACGACCTCGTAGACAAATCCACTCAGGGGCTTTGAGTGTCCGCGAACTCACGTCTTGAGCGCCGGTGGGCCTGATGCTTGGGGCCCAGGCATGAAGGTGTCATGGAGGCGTGACAAGGTGCTGGGATGAATCAGGCTGATCTTGATCGGATCGAACGCGAACTCTCAACGATGCTCGCTGCCTGGGCGGCGGCCAGTCTCGTGTCAGGTGCAGGCATCGCCCTCAAGGGTCACCGCACTGGCCGTGCGCAGTGGACGAGTTTCGGCCGCCAGACCGCCATGTGGGGTGTGGTGGATGCAGCTATCGCTGGTGTCGGCACGATCTCGCGAAGGCGTCGAGGTGCCCTCGACATTGTCGCCGTGCGTAAGCAATCGAAGCACCTGCGCACCATCCTCCTGATCAATGCAGCAGCGGATATCGCCTATGTGACTGGAGGCGCGGTTCTTGCTGTTCGAGGTCGCGGAGGTCGATCGACCTGGCGGATGGGAGCAGGTGATGGCGTGGCGATCGTTATCCAGGGAGCATTCCTGCTGGCGCTCGACACGACATACGCGCGACGGTTGCAGCAGTAGCCCGACCCGGCTGCAGATAGGCGCAGGGTTCATGTGCGCGGTGTCTGCATCGTCAGCGAAATCGATCACCACTTCAAGTCGAGCGGATCGTGCTACCTTGCGCCGCAAGGGGGATCTATGCCTAGTACTCATGCAGCGTCATCACATCGACGTTCATTCGCGCCTATTTGGCTTCTCCTTGGAGCCGCCTCCCTCGTCCTAATCGGTGGTCAGTACCTCCGCTTTGCTTCGGCGACGGTTGGGCCGAACTATCGAGCAGGGCTGGCGCTGCTGCTTCCATGGGTTGTGCTGCTCATCGTGGCGGTGCTTGTTGCGCTCACCTCCGGGGCACTGCGACTGGCCTTGGTAGCCGGTGGTGGAGCGATTGCCATGGCCTTCGCTGCGCCTTTCGTTGTGGATCGACTACAAGGTTTCGGGCCGGTTGAGGTCGTTTGGGTTGCCCGGGGTGAATCCCCATTGGATCTAGTCCGCAGCATTGCTGACGGTGATGTCATCCAACTGATGATTGCTCGCTGGCTCATGCTCGCTGGAATGCTGATTCTCCTGGCATTCGCCGTGGCAGTGCTGTGGCAATTGCGCGACCTACTCCTCGGCCCGGCAGCACGGGCGGGTTTCGGAATTGACACAACAGTGCTGCTCGTCGCGTTCACAATCGCGGCCCTCGCAACGGGATCGGGCGGTGCTGAGCGGGCTGGGCTCTCCAGCATCACCGGACTCTTGGACGATCAATGGGCGCTGAACGTCCGTCTCCTCGCCTGGCTATTGCCTCTAGTCATCTGGATGGCGTTGAACTGCCGTCAGGGTGGAGCGTTGGGCCTTGGCGCCGCAACGGGGCTCGTGGTCGCGATGCTCGTCATGCCCGCTGCGATAGACGTGATCGGTAAGAACCTCGGGGACGGGAGTGGCTCTTATGCGGTGGCTGTTGGTGATTCCCCACTAGAGCTGGCTGCGTATGAGGCACTCGACTGGACCGGTGCCAAGCCGTTACTCGGAGTCATTGCGCTGGTCTTGTTGCTGGTCGCCCTGTGGTGGGCGGTGGGAGTTCAGTCGTCGCGCACCCAACGCCCGATCGCTGCTGATACCGGGTCCCCGACGAATTGGCTCGCCGTCCTGGCCTTTTGCCTCGCATGGATCCCACTTACTGCGATCCCTGCGATCGTGCTGGGTCACATGGCCTTTGACCAGGTCTCCGAATCCTCCACCTCGCAACGCGGCCTTGGGCTGGCTCGCTGGGCGATCATCCTGGGATACCTCACAGTTTTCGGCTCGGCCTGGTTCTCGTACAACACCTGGTTGAAGGGATAGCAGCATGCCCGAAATGCCACACGCGTATGCGCAACTCGAAGAGTTGCGCGACATGAACAAGGTTGTTCGCAGAGTCGAGGCAGGTGCCGACACGGTTACCGCCGCCAGCCAGTTTGCAGTGTGGATCCTCTTGCCCGTCTCCCTCGGAGGCCTCGCATACATCGCGGTGGGCGTCTGGCTGCTCATGGCCCCTTACGATCCGAACCTCTCCCCGGACTGGCGGCTCTTGCTGCTGCTGACCCTGGTGCTTCAGGGAATCTATTGGGCGTTCGTCTCACGAGCCGCAGGAAAGAACCCCGTAAACGGGTTGTGGGGTCTGCTTCCCGTCATCGCACTAATCCCGACATTCTTCATTGCGAGGACGGCACTCCTAAGGACTCCACCAACCCGACACATGTGAGGATGGCGCCGTGCGGGCGTTGGTCGATGCGGTGAAGGCGGCCGTGAGCCCAACCGTCATGCGATCTGCAGTTCGGTTGGCGGTCGCGATCGTGCTGACTGATCTCGTCATGCTGCGGATCTTCCCCTCCGGTGCTGCTGTCGTGATGGGTTCGTTCGCAACGATCGTCCTTCTTTACTTCCTCGACTACGACGGGTCGACGCGAGAGCGCCTCGTCGGCTATTCGACGGCGGCTGGGGTCGGATTGTTTGCAATCCTGTTGGGGACACTGCTCGCCCAGCCGCTCTGGCTGGCGGTTCTTGGCTCCTTCATCGTCTCTGGAATCTTCGGGTTCGCACGGGTCCTTCGCGGCTATGTTGCCCGGGCAGCGGTGGGTCTGCAGGGTGCGTTCTATGTGCCGGTGATGGCCTCATCGAGCATGGAAGAACTGCCGTCGTTGCTTGCCGCCTGGCTTGTCGGCGCAGTGATCGCCCTTGCCTGTGCCCTCTGGGTGATGCCGCGCGGTCGATCAGGAACCGTGCGCGATCAGATGCGGACGTGGCTGCAGGCAGCCGCTGACTTCGCCGGGGATGTCGCCGCTGGTCGTGACCTGGCTGGAGCCAGAAGGCGTCTCTCTCTCGCGACGGAGTCCCTGACCACCCAGGTGCGTGGGCCGAGTATGCGTCCCGGTGCGGTGGCACGACGACCGCGCGCGCTGGCGGAGATGGTCGACTTTGCACGATGGAGTCCACCGATCATCGAAGCCATACGTCCGCTACCACCCGGCTCGGATACCAGGCTGACGGAGCAGGTAGCAGACGCGCTCTCGTGTGCAGCTGATGTCATCGATGGTTCATGCCGATCGTCGGCGATGCCTGATCTCTCCGCCGAACGCACTGCTGACCTGAGCAGATTGGCCCGCTCCTCAATCGATGACCTGCGTAGCCACTACCCGGCCCGCCTGCTTTCCATCATGGCCATGTGGATGCTGTGGCTGGCTGGCACCTACCGAGGCCTGCGGTTGCCTGCTCCCGATGTCGGTTCGATGGCGGAGGAGCGGCCTTTGGCCCTGCTTTTTGCGAATGCCCGACTTGGCTCCCTGTGGTTTCGAAACGCGCTTCGCACTGGTGCGTGTTCAGCCGCATCCGTGCTGATTGTTCGCGAATTGGGCCTTGAGCACGGGCTGTGGGTCGTGCTGGCCGCCTTGAGCGTCACGCAGGTGAGTTTTTCCGGGGCTGCAAACAGTGCCTCTGCCCTTCGAACGGTCGGAGGGGCAGCGGCTGGTGTGGGGGTCGCCAGTCTGGGCATCGTTCTGCAACTTCCGCAGTTCGCCTGCTTCATCCTTCTTCCATTTGCGGCGATAGCGGCGGTGGTGGCTTCGCGAATTGGACCGTTCACAGCGCAGTTCCTGTTTACGCCCTTTGCCCTCGTCAACATCGCAGCGCTCCAATGGGAGGCCAGCCGGGGCCTTCAGGTGGTTCGGCTCGTGGACGTTGCGATCGGGGTGTCTGTGGCCGCGGTGTTGGCATTCGCGGTCTTTCCATTTGGCCTGCGCGGGCAAATGAGACGCCAAGCCGACACTGCGGTCGCGAGCAGCACCTCATACCTGAAGGCTGCGGTCGCGGCAGCAGGTGGTGCCGATGCTGGGGTAGCACGGGAACAGCGACAAGCCGTCATCTCATCGCTTGTGACCCTTGAGGCGACCATGGATGCGGCCTTCATCAGGGACGACGTGGCGAATGGAAGCCTGAGCACCATCATCCGAAGTGATTCCCAGGCACGGGACAGGCTGATGGGCGGGGATGCCTGTCTAGATCTGGCACAGTTGTGTGAGGCGGATCCGCTCCTGGCGCCTGTCGCAGAGGCCTTCGCCGACTGGTGGGTCGACAACCTACTCACCGATCCTGGTGATGATGTGGTTGAGAACGCCCGCGCGGACAATTAGGGATCACGTCTATCGCGCGGTAACGCGGTGACTCCGCGGCATGGTTCAGCCGATGCGATCGAGAACGTGCGACGTGGTCTGCAGGGCACCGAGGATCCAACCTTGGTTTAGGGAAAGGGCATCGCCGCACACAAAGAGGCGTCGGCGGTCCACGGGTGCCGCGAGGTCATCGGCTAGCGTCCATGGCTCGATCCCGGGGCCCCATAGCGGGATGTCACTGCCGAAGGTGTTGTCACCCCAGCGCATCCCGCGGCCGTCGATCGGCAGGGGGACGGACATGCCGTGCAGTTCACTGAGCGCATCGGTGACTCCGCGAATGACCGTGGGATCTAGGCGGCCAGGATCGACATCCATGGGTGATGACTCAAGGTCGGGGAACGTATGGATGCAGTGACGACCGAAGGAGTAGCTGGCCAACAGCATCGCGTGACCTTGGTCGTCCTCCGGCAAATAAATAGTCTGACGCAGCGGACCGTCGCTGATCGATTTGCCCGGTTCGAGACCGAGGTCGCGCCACCAGGCACGTTCGTAGGCGAGGTAGATCTTGATCGAATCGTTCTCGACTAGGTGACTCAGGGCTCGACTCAGGACTGTCGACCGTTGGAGTATCGGGCTGTTGAACCACAGTCGGCGCATAGACGATGCCGACTGAGCGAGGATGACGGTGCCTGCGCGCAGGGTGCGGGTTTCCGACTCACCGGCGCGGCCGAGGTGAAGCGTCAGACCCCCCGACTGTTGCGGATCGTCGGTGATGGAGATCGCGTGCCAGCCAAGGTTGATGCCAACCCCCGCCTCGCTGGCCCGGGTGGCCATGGCCAGGGGTATGCCCTGCATGCCGCCGTCCAGTCCGACGTATCTCTCGTCAGATACCGCAAGGACCGTCCCGATCCACTTGCTCGCCGCGATGTCGCAGAGTTCGTATCCAATCCAGTCTTGAAGGAAGGCTGCCCCCTCTAATCCGAACTCGCCTTCGAGTAGTTCGCCCGCAGTTAGGTACGAGAGTTTCGTGCCCCCGTAGGCGAGTCCGTCCAGCCAGGCTCCACTCTCATCACCGCCGACCAGTGACAGGTCGCTCAGACCCACCGCCTCTGCTAGGCGCGGGATGAAGTCACCGGGCGCCAGGGATGCCAGATCACTGGGCAGTCGATAGGGGAATTGCCCCGCGTGGGTGACATCCCCCCGGCGCATCCGGTGCCCTCGAAGTTGGACGAAGTTCTCCGGTGACACGGCATGAACCGGATGGGTCGTCAGACCGAGTTCAGCGATGAGATCAAGTGATTCCTTGTGCTGCAGGGGAGTGCGCATGCCGCCAAGTTCAGCTACCTGATTGGTGACTCCAGCCACGGGCATCGACCACAGTCGGCCACCGATCCGCTCCTTCGACTCGAAGACAGCGATAGAAAGGCTTGGGTGGCGGGCCGATAGTCGATAGGCGGCCAGCGTGCCTGCCACTCCGGCACCGATGATCGCGATGTCGACCGAATCTGCCGGGTCGCGCCCGATGCGCCGCCTGCCGAGGAGCAATCCCGACCCAACGCCGAGAGTCCCCGCGGTGGCTCCCGCGAGTGCGATGTCCAGGGCATCAGCGCTGGCCGAAACCGGTGCATCCCAGCGGCGACCCGCGAGCAATCCCACGCCGATTCCGGCCGCACCCACGGCCGCCGCAGCAAGGAATGACCGACGCTCCAAGCGTTTCACCGCTGGAGTGTATTCACCGGCCTTTCCTCTCGCCATGGAGTGCTCTTGGGTCAGGTCAGCAACTCGCGGATCTCGTCGGAAGACAAAGCCGTGCCCTTGGCGCTTGTGCCGGTCATGACGGCGTCGAACAGAGCGGCTTTATGTTCCTTCATGGCCATGACTCGTTCCTCAATGGTTTCGCGGGCCACGAGCCGATAGACCATCACCTTCTTGTCCTGGCCGATGCGGTGAGTGCGGTCGATTGCCTGAGCTTCAGTTGCCGGATTCCACCAGGGGTCCAGCATGATCACGTAGTCGGCCGCGGTGAGGTTCAGCCCGAAGCCACCCGCTTTCAGGCTGATGAGAAAGACCGGAACCGTTCCTTGGGTGAAGGCTTCGATGGCCTCCTGACGCTTTCTGGTTCGTCCATCAAGATAGGAGTACGCGATCCCCGCGGCATCAAGGCGAGCACGGACCTTGGCGAGATACCCGGTGAACTGGCTGAAGACCAGGGTGCGATGGCCTTCGGCGGTGATCCCGTCAAGCATCTCGACCAGAACATCGAGTTTGGCCGAAGGAACGCCCGCGTATGCCTCGTCCACCAGGCTGGCGTCGAGACTGAGCTGGCGCAGCATCGTGAGTGAGCGGAAGACCTCGAAGCGGTTGCTCTGCATATCCTCGATCAGCTTGAGAATCTTCTGCCGCTCCCGTTGCAGGTGCCGTTGGTAGATCTTGTGGTGACGGGGATGCAGATCGATCTCCATGACCTGCTCCTGCTTTGGTGGCAGGTCACCGGCCACCTGCTCCTTCGTTCGCCTGAGCATGAAGGGACGAATGCGGCGACGAAGTTGAGTGAGACGCTCTTCATCCAGTTCACGCTCGATTGGCTTTTGGTAGTAGTCCGCGAATCGATCAGGGCTCGGGAAGAGGCCTGGTGCGGTAATCGACAGGAGAGACCACAACTCCATGAGGTTGTTTTCCATCGGTGTGCCGGTTATCGCAACCTTGAACGGTGCCGAGAGTCGGCGAGCACATGCATAACCCTGGGACTGCCGATTCTTGACGAATTGGGCCTCGTCCAGCCAGAGACCCGCCCAGGCGCACTCGTCAATCTCATCGAAGTCCAAGCGGAACAGTGCGTACGAGGTGATCACGACATCGGCGTCCTTGATGGCCTCGGCCAGACTGTGCCCCCGACGCGTTGACGTCTCGGAGATGACAACTGTTGTGAGGCCGGGGGCAAACCGCTCGCACTCGCGAGCCCAATTGCCGGTGACACTGGTCGGCGCGACGACAAGGTATGGCGCGTCACCATCCTTGCGGCCCTCGACCATGGCCATGATGGCCTGAAGGGTCTTGCCTAGTCCCATGTCATCGGCCAGTACCCCGCCGAGCCCTTGTGCTCGCAGGGACGCCAGCCAGGTGAAGCCGTCCATTTGATAGGGCCGCGGATCGGCCAGGATGCTACCCGGGGTCAGTTCAGGAGACGGCGCGGATTCACCACGTGCCAGGCGGGCAATCGACTGTTGCCAAGCTGCAGATTGAACGTCGACCACGCCAAGTTCGAGGAGTTCCGCCCACAGGTCAACGTGATAGCGACTGATGCCAAGACCGTCGCGGGCGGATTC
>JAULZL010000398.1:0-30631 GCA_032117355.1 Candidatus Nanopelagicales bacterium | reverse complement strand
CCCCAATCACGAGACGAAAGCACAGAGGCCACACTCCGATGAGGAGTGCGGCCTCTGCATCGTGCTCACGCCCGGTTATATCCAGCGTGTCCGTTCACATCAACTGCAGCCACTCGTGCTGCCGCAACCCTCGCAAACGTAGCAACTTCCGGCCGGCCGCATCTTGATGCCGCAGGTCATGCACAGGGGGGCATCCGAGGCCGTCCCGGTGATCTCCTCCAGAAGTTCGGCGCTCGAGTGAGCCCTGCTGACGAAGGGCTTCGCCGAAGCCTCCGCCGCATCAACCGAATCCTCGTTGATTGCCACGTCGAGATCCGCGGCCGGTGCCGGTGCCCCATAGCCTGAGGCCACCGAAGCAGTGCGCTCATCGGCGGTGAAGATTCCCAGGGCCGCGCGCTGCTCGTAGGTCAGGTAGTCAAGGGCAAGACGACGGAAGATGTAGTCCATCATCGACTGGGCGATCCGGATGTCCGGATCATCCGTCATCCCGGCGGGCTCGAATCGCATGTTGACGAACTTGCTCACGAAGGCTTCGAGCGGCACGCCGTACTGCAGGGCAATGCTGATCGCAATCGAGAACGCATCCATCACACCGGCCAGGGTCGAGCCCTGCTTGCCGAGCTTGAGGAATACCTCGCCAAGGCCGTTGTCCGGGTAGCACCCAGCCGTCATATAGCCCTCGGCACCCGCGACCGCGAAACTTGTCGTCCGGCTCGGCCGAGACTTCGGCAGGCGTCGACGCACCGGCTGGCCGGCCAGGGCAGCCTGAACCGCCTCGGCAGTCACGTCGACCAACTCCTCGGTCTTCTTGGCCTTGGCATCGCTCAGCGGCTGGCCGACCTTGCAGTTATCCCGGTAGATCGCGAGAGCCTTGAGCCCGTACTTCCAGCCCTGGAAGTAGATCTCCTCGACCTCGTCGACAGTTGCCGTCTCCGGCATGTTGACGGTCTTGGAGATCGCCCCGGAGATGAAGGACTGCACCGCAGCCATCATTCGAACGTGCCCCATGGGGGTGATGGAGCGAACGCCCATCGCCGTATCGAAGACCGGGTAGTGCTCCGTCTTCAGTCCCGGAGCATCGATGACATGGCCGTTCTCGCCGATGTACTCCACGATCGCCTCGACCGTCTCCTCGGCGTAGCCGAGACGACGAAGGGCCCGCGGGATCGTCTGGTTGACGATCTGCATGGAGCCACCGCCGACGAGCTTCTTGAACTTCACCAGGGAGAAGTCCGGCTCAATACCCGTGGTGTCGCAGTCCATCATGAAGCCGATGGTCCCGGTCGGCGCGAGCACCGAGGCCTGGGCGTTGCGCCAACCATTCTGCTCGCCGATCTTCAGGCAGTCGTCCCACGCCTTGTTGGCGAGCTTCTGGACGTCTCCATCGAGGCTGGAGATCGTCCGGACATTGTCATTTGAGGATGCGTGCTTGCGCATCACCCGACGATGGGCATCCGCATTTCGCGCGAAGCCGTCGTACGGCCCGACAATGCCGGCGAGCTCCGCACTGCGCTTGTAGGCGGTGCCGGTCATCAGGCTGGTGATCCCGGCGGCGAAAGAACGACCCGCCTCCGAGTCGTAGGGCAGGCCGGTTGCCATGAGCAGGGCGCCCAGGTTCGCGTAGCCAATGCCCAACTGGCGGTAGCGGCGGGTGGTGTCACCGATGGCTGCGGTCGGAAAGTCAGCGAAGCAGATCGAGATATCCATCGCCGTGATGACGAACTCGACCGCCTTGGCAAAGCGCTGGGCGTCGAAGGTGTCGTCGTCCTTGAGGAAGGTGAGCAGGTTCAACGACGCCAGGTTGCAGGACGAGTTGTCGAGGCTCATGTACTCCGAGCACGGGTTGGACGCGTTGATGCGTCCCGTCTCGGGGTTGGTGTGCCAGTCGTTGATCGTGTCGTCGTACTGGATCCCCGGGTCGGCGCAGGCCCATGCAGCCTCGCTGATCGTGCGGAACAACTCCTTGGCGCGAATGGTCTCGATGACCTCGCCGTTCGTGCGGGCCGTCAGCCCGAAGGGCTCGTCGTTCTCCACCGCGCGCATGAAAAGGTCGGAGACTCGGACGGAGTTGTTGGCATTCTGGTACTGCACCGAGGCGATGTCCTTGCCGCCGAGGTCCATGTCGAAACCTGCATCGCGCAGGACTCGGATCTTGTCCTCCTCGCGGACCTTGGTCTCGATGAACTCCTCGATGTCGGGGTGATCGACGTCCAGGACAACCATCTTCGCCGCGCGCCGGGTCGCCCCACCGCTCTTGATGGTTCCAGCGGAGGCGTCCGCACCGCGCATGAAGGAGACCGGGCCCGATGCCGTACCCCCGGAGGACTTCAGCAACTCCTTACTGGAGCGAATGCGGGACAGGTTCAGCCCGGCACCCGAGCCACCCTTGAAGATCATCCCTTCCTCGCGGTACCAGTTCAGGATGGAGTCCATGGTGTCGTCCACCGACAGGATGAAGCAGGCGCTCACCTGCTGCGGGGCAGTCGTACCGACGTTGAACCACACCGGCGAGTTGAAACTGAATACCTGGTGAAGCAGCATGTAGGTGAGCTCGTGCTCGAAGATCTCAGCATCGGCACCCGTGCGGAAGTAGCCGTTGTCCCGGCCGGCCTTCACATAGGTAAGGACGACTCTGTCGATCAACTGCTTCAGGCTCCACTCGCGCTGCTCGGAACCCACCGCGCCCCGGAAGTACTTGGTCGTGACGATGGTCGAGGCGTTGACGCTCCAGAAGTCGGGGAACTCGACCCCGCGCTGTTCAAAGACGATGTCCCCGGTCTTCCAGTTCGTCTGGACGACATCGCGCCGCTCCCAGGTCACCTCGTCATAGGGATGCAGCCCGGGCGTGGTGTAGAGACGCTCGATCACCAGCCCAGGGCGATGAAGGGTGTTGTGGACGAAGCCGACTCCAGAGTGGGCGGTGACGGTCATGGGTGTTGCCTTTCTTGGTGGATCGGTCAGGGACTGGGAAGCCTTGACGGGATTCATTGGTCTAGTGGTCGGTGGCCAGGGCCATTGACGTGGTGTCGGGCTCTTCACCCGTCGGATCGCGCTCCGCCCGCAACAGGGCAATCTCCGCCTCGAAGTCCTCAAGGCTGTCGAAGGACCGATAGACGGACGCGAACCTCAGGAAGGCGACCTCGTCTAGTTCCCGAAGGGGCCCGAGGATGGCCAGACCAACCTCCATGGCCGGGACTTCGGCCGAGCCGCGCGTACGAAGGGCATCTTCTACGTGATGGGCAAGCCGGGCGAGATCGTCCTCGCTGACCGGGCGGCCCTGGCAGGCCTTGCGTACCCCGCTCACAACCTTCGCCCGGCTGAAAGGCTCGAGAACACCGGAGCGCTTCGCGACGATCAGGACGGAGGCCTCCGAGGTCGTGAACCGCCGACCACATGAACCACATTCCCGACGGCGCCTGATGCTGGCCCCGTCATCGACGGTACGAGAGTCGACGACTCGTGACTCGTCCTCTTTGCAGAACGGGCATCGCACGGGTCGTACCTCCCTTCCCTTGGTTCACGTTGGTCACATCTGTATCGCGACTACTCCGCTCCTGGGGATCCGTCTGGGGAGGACCTGTGGAGCGCCTGTGATCAAGTAACCACAACCTGTGGAGGAATCACACGCGTGTGACTACTAGATCTTGGGGTCTGAAACCTAACCCCCATCTCCGCCAATCGCAAGCCGCGACACGCCCTGCGACTCCCCCGCATGGGGGACGCGGGCGACTGTGACCGGTCAGCGCAGTTGCTACGACGGCACCACGAGCCGCTGGCCCGGCATTAGGCCGGTGACCGAAAGGCCATTGAGATCCCGGATACGCATAACCACTCCTCGGGGATCCTCACGAGGGGCAATTCTCCGGGCAATACTCCAGAGGGAATCGCCTTCGTTCACTGTCACTACCGCCGTTGCCGGCTGGCGGGAAGGGGCAACCGCCGCATCGGCGACCCCGCCAGACACGATGATGGCACCGAGCAGCAGCAGACAGCTCGTCAGGAAGAGCACGAGATGGCCGCGTCTCGTCAGTTTCAATGCGGGTGCCGTGACGCGGGACGGCACAACTCGCAGATGCGTGGCCGGTGATCCGTCACGCCGTGGGTCACGTGCTCGCTGCGTGGGGAAGGGCGCTGCGACGCTCATGGGAACCTCTCATCCTTCTCGTACACGTGTTCGATTCGAACGCGTGTACGATTTCTAGCACGACCCACCGACACGACACTGGATATTCGAACAGGTGTTTGATTTCGGCGTGTCGTCCGGCTAGGTTCGGCTCAGCATTCAGCTGGTCACGCACGAGGAGGAGTCACCGTGGTCGCACGCGTCACTGAATTGCCCGATGGCCCACCGGATGAGAGTGGGCTCACTCCTCGGCAGCGCGCCATCCTCGACGTGATCCGCGACACGGTGGAGCAGCGCGGCTACCCACCGAGTGTCCGAGAGATTGGCGAGGGCGTCGGACTCACATCACCCAGCTCCGTCGCACATCAGCTCGGCACTCTGGAGCGGCTCGGCTATCTGCGACGCGACCCGAACCGGCCACGTGCGCTCGTAGTCGCGGACCCGACCGATCTTGGCGCTGAGGTTGCGACTATCGGCGCCGCGATCCCCACCCATTACGTGGACGTCCCGCTCGTCGGTCGCATTGCTGCGGGTGGGCCGATCCTTGCTGACCAACAGGTTGAAGCCATCTTCCCGCTCCCCCGTGACCTCGTCGGCGACGGAGAACTTTTCATGCTGAATGTGGTCGGAGACTCCATGATCGATGCGGCCATCTGCGATGGCGACTGGGTCGTCGTGCGGCGCCAACAGACCGCCGAGAACGGGGACATCGTCGCCGCACTCCTAGAGGACGAGGCCACCGTCAAGACCCTTAAGCGCCGGGACGGGCATGTCTGGCTGATGCCCCACAACCCGGCCTACGCACCGATCCTGGGTGACGACGCCACCATCATGGGCAAGGTGGTCAGCGTCCTGCGACGCCTCTGAGCCGGCGCGGTCTATGGCTTCATCGTTGTCTGCATCGTTAGCCTCGTCGGTCAGCCGGCGAGTTCATCGCGCAGCCTTCGCAGCGAGGCCAGCACGGTGTCGCGCTCGGTGGTGTACCAAAAAGGCGGCAGGCTCTCACGCAATGCTCGGCCGTATCCGGCGGTCGCCAGCCGGGAGTCCAGGACGGCCACCACTCCCCGATCGTCCATCCCACGAATGAGTCGGCCGGCTCCCTGAGCAAGCAGCAGGCCCGCCCGAGGCACCGAGATGGCCCGGAATCCCGAGCCCCCGGCCTCGTCCACAGCGCGCTGCCTGGCACTCAGCAGCGGGTCATCGGGACGCGGGAAGGGAATTCGATCGATCACCACCTGGATGCACGACTCACCGGGCACGTCCACCCCCTGCCAGAGCGAGACCGTCCCGAGCAACGTGGAGCAAGGCTCGGCAGCGAAGGCATCCACCAGCACCCCGACCGCATCACCGCGTCGCTGCACCAGCAGGGGGAACTCGTCCGCGTCCAGTCTGACCCGCAAGTACTCGGCGGCTCGCTCGACACCACGCCAGCTCGAGAACAGGGCCAGGGTTCGCCCGCCAGCCGCCTCAATCAACTCCGCCAGTTCATCGAGTGCTTCCATCGCAACGCCCTCGCGGCCAGGCGCGGGCAGGTGGCGAGCCACGTAGAGGATGCCCTGCTTGGCATGATCAAAGGGGGAGCCGACGTCCATCGTCCTGACGTCCTGCCCGGACAGTCCGAGGCTCGCAACCAGGGATTCGAAGCCTCCGCCGACCGTCAGGGTGGCGCTGGTCAGCACAACCGGCGACTTGCTGAAGAGTGCTTCCCGGAGCAGCCCGGCGACCGAAAGGGGAGCGAGCTTGATAGCTGGTGATCGATTCTCACCGGGATCCAGCCAGGTCACGTCGTGCTCACCAGCTACGAGCAGGGAGCCAGCCGTGTCATGCACTTCTTCGATTGCTCCCCGGGCCTGCTGTCGCGCAGCAAGGGCATCGGGGTTCTTCTCCCCGCCCGCATTGAGATCGGTCAGACACTGGTGGCATGCATCGCGCAGCAGGGTCAAGGCGAGGACCAGACTGCGATCCATCTCCTCCAGTCGGGTGGGGCCGCCGAGATCAAGGCAGGCATCCCTTAGGGCGTCGTCGAACGCCTCCGTCGCAGCCTGCAACTGATCCAGCGAGGCTGGGTCGAGGAGGCGGCGAGCGCGGCTGATGGCCCGCTCAGCCATCGCTGGGGTGAGCTCACCCGTGACCGCCGCGGTCGCCCGATCCACGAGTTCATGGCCTTCGTCGATGATCACCGCATCATGCTCGGGAAGGACGGGGATGCCTTCCAAAGCATCGATGGCCAGCATCGCGTGATTGGTAATGACGATGTCGGCCTCCTGGGCCTGCAGGCGTCTCTTGGCTGTGAAGCACTCTTCGCCATAGGTGCACTTCGACTCGCCCACACACTCACGCCGGCCAACCGAGAGGCTGCGCCACACCCGCGGGTCGACCTCGCCGGGGTATTCGTCGCGGTCTCCTGTCTGCGTCTGCTCCGCCCATTCACGCACCGCGACCACCTGCTCGCCCAGCGCACTGCGGGGTGCATTGAAGAGGGCGTCCTGCTCGTCCTCGGGCACGGAGCCATGCAGCTTCTGCAGGCAGATGTAGTTGTTGCGTCCCTTGAGTACCGCGAACGTCACCGGACGACCGAGAGCGTCGCCGAGTGCATCAGTCAGTCGGGGCAGGTCGCGCTCCACGAGTTGCCGCTGCAGGGCAAGGGTGGCGGTGGCGACGATGACGGCCTGGTTCTCCTGAACGGCATGTAGTGCCGCAGGAACGAGGTACCCGAAGGACTTCCCCGTTCCGGTGCCCGCCTGAACGATCAGGTGGCCTTCGCCCTCGATCGCGTCGGCAACGGCGTTGGCCATCGAGTGCTGACCCGATCTCTGCTGCCCGCCAACGGCCAGCACGACGGACGCGAGTGCCCCGTCCACAGCGGTCGGTTCTTCGTCGACCGCCTCAGCCTCGGACATCGGCGTCCGTCAACTCAGCTGCCAGTCGCGCCGGAACTCGGGCCGTAAGGCGCGTCCCCTCGGACCCATGCTCAATATGCAAGCCCTCCCCCTCGGCATGGGCGCGGGAGATGAGATCGCCCCGGCTATAGGGAACGAGGACATCAACCTCCGTCAACAGAGTGGGCAGGTCGGCCTCAATGGCAGCGAGCAGCTCGGGGATGCCGTCACCCGACTTCGCCGAGACGACAACCGAATGCGGCTCGCGCCGAAGCAGAGCGGCCACATGGTCGGGATCTGCGATGTCGGCCTTGTTGACGACGATGAGCTCAGGGATGCCCCCGGCGCCGATCTCGTTGAGAACCTCGCGAACCGCGGCAACCTGCTCATGCGGTGCCTCATCACTGCCGTCGACCACGTGCAGGATGAGGTCCGCATCCTTGACCTCCTCCAGGGTGGATCTGAAGGCCTCAATCAACTGGTGCGGGAGGTGGCGGACGAACCCGACGGTGTCGGCAAGGGTCAACTCGCGGCCCTGGGGTGTGCGGGCCTTGCGCACGGTCGGATCAAGGGTCGCGAAGAGTGCGTCCTCCACCAGGACCCCGGCCCCGGTGAGTCGGTTGAGCAGGCTGGACTTGCCGGCATTCGTGTATCCCGCGATGGCAACCGAAGGCACCCC
Organism: Candidatus Nanopelagicales bacterium; assembly: GCA_032117355.1. Classification (GTDB taxonomy): domain Bacteria; phylum Actinomycetota; class Actinomycetes; order S36-B12; family S36-B12; genus REEB460. Next base: position 22,950 of record JAULZL010000398.1, on the reverse strand, counting down.
GGCTCTGTGCCGCGCCGCCCGCTGGGTGACTCGCGACCGCTCCATCTCCTTGAGTTCCCGGCGCAGCTTGGTCATCTGAGCACGGATACGGCGGCGATCCGTCTCAATCTTGGTCTCGCCTGGGCCTCGCGTGCCGACGCCACCGGTCGCACCGCCGGCTCGACCACCTGCCTGCCTGGACAGTGACTCACCCCAGCCGCGCAGTCGCGGAAGCAGGTACTGCATCTGGGCCAGGCTCACCTGAGCTTTGCCCTCCCTGCTGCGCGCGTGCTGGGCGAAAATGTCCAGGATCAGCCAGGTGCGGTCGACCACCTTGACCTTGACGATCTCCTCCAACTTGCGTAACTGGCCGGGGGTCAGCTCCCCATCGCAGATGACGGTGTCAGCACCCGAACTGACAACGATGTCGCGCAACTCCTGGGCCTTGCCCGAGCCGAGGTAGGTCGCTGGGTCCGGTGAGTCGCGCCGCTGGATCACCCCGTCGAGGACAACCGATCCGGCCGTCTCGGCCAGCAGGGCGAGTTCGCGCAGGCTCCGCTCGGCGTCGCGTGCAGTACCCGAGGTCCACACTCCCGCCAGGACAACCCGCTCCAGGCGGACCTGCCGGTACTCGACCTCGGTGACGTCCTCAAGCTCGGTTGACAGGCCCGCAACCCGGCGCAATGCCTGACGGTCCTCGCGATCGAGGTCCCCGGTGCCTTCATCGCCGTGCAGTACCTCGTTCAGAGCCTGGCCTTTCCCTTCGAGTGAACCCATGACCGACCAAGGGTGTCACGGATCGGTCCAATGACCGACATCCGGTGGACTCTCCGGCCGACGTCGCCTTCCATGGCCCTGAGGGGAATAGGTGCGCATGGCCACGGTGGTCCGCGCGGGAGGAGAACTCAGGTGAACACGAAGTGGGTTTCCGTTGGCATGGCCCTGGCCGCCTGTACGGCGCTGGCCTCAGCGACCCAGGCTCAGGCATATGTCGATAACGGCAATGGGACGTACTCGGTCAGCACGACCGAACTGCAGGAAGTGTTCGGCGCGGGGGTGGTCGTAGCAAACGTTGCCTTCCACGTCGAGGCGGGGCAGAAGTGGTACAACGTGCCCTGCAAGAAGAAGAACCCGAAGAAGACCACGACGCGAGAGTTCAAGCGGCAGACGCACACCGAGCAGTCAATGACCGTCGCAGCGACCTCCACCGGCGTTCTACTCACCCCATCAGGGACCGTGATCACGGACGGCAATACACGGTGCCCCTCGGGCTGGCAGTCCGATGGAGCGATCACCACGATCGCCCAGAGCAAGGAGACCGGGATCATGGCGGTCTACAACGGCGCCTCGATCGAACTCGCTCGGGACTGACCTACCAGCCTGACTCGCTCAGAATGGATGCGCTGAGCGGTTGCGGGGGATGTGGCCGATTCGATGGCCGCATCCCCCGGCTGCATGCGGTTTGGGCTCATTCACCCGGCAGGCTGACCCGCCCGCTGGCCACGATCTGCGCCGGGCCGGTTAGGAGCAGGTGACCGGATTCGGCCTCTCTGACGTGCACTGTTCCACCAGGAACGTCGATCCGGATCGACGAAGATCCGACATGGTCATCACGGCGTGCCGTGGCCCAGGCAACCGCGCAGGCACCCGTTCCACAGCTCAGGGTCTCCCCCACCCCCCGCTCGAAAACCCGCATGGAGACATGCGCCGGCGAGTGCAGCACGACGAACTCGACATTGACCCCGTCAGGAAAGACCGCCGGCGGCACGACGACGGGCGCGACACGGAGGTCCCCCGCATCTGCGAGGTCATCCACGAAGACCACCGCGTGGGGGTTGGGGACGAGAACCCCGACCGCTGGCCAAGCCCGCTGGCCCACCTCGACCACCGGAATGGCACGGACCCGAGGAGTCGTGGCCGGGCCCATATCGACCGTCATCGTCCCGTCATCGTTGACCTGCACCGTTCGCAGCCCGCCCCGCGTGGCAATCGTCAGGTTGGTCGACTCGACGAATCCCTGCTCTCGCAGATACAGCGCGAAGACCCGAACTCCGTTGCCGCACATTTGGGCAACCGATCCGTCGGCATTGCGGTAGTCCATGAAGAATTCGGCCCGGTCGGCCAGTTCCGCGAAATCAGGCTGCTGAGCGGTTCGCACCACCCGAAGGACGCCGTCACCACCGATCCCACGATGACGGTCGCACAGGAATCTCACGTGGGCGTCGGTGAGCTCGATGCAGCCATCGAGATCCGGCACGATCACGAAGTCGTTGCCCGTTCCATGACCCTTCGCAAAGGCCACCTCGGTCAGGCTCATGGCACAAGGCTACGCAGAGCTTCCGGAGGGCGAGCCGGTGCGGGCAATCGCCGCGCTGTATCCGAGGGAGGCTGCCTGGAGCACTTGAGTCCAGGACTCCTCGGGCCAGGTGCTGGCGTTATGCTCGCGCAACGTAGCCAGTCGAGCGCGATCGCGGGCGAGTTGCACGAGTGCGGCAGCCATCTGTTCATCCGAGTCAGCGAGTAGGCCCTCCACGCCATCGCGGATGAAGTGCGCGGTTCCCGCCTCAGAGCGTGCGATGACAGGCAGCCCGGCGCACCTCGCCTCCAGCGCCGCAATTCCGAAGGACTCCTTGACGGATGGCTGCATGTAGACGTCCGCATGGGCGAACTGCTCCAGGATGCCCGGCCGATCGAGCCGGCCGGTGAATTGAACGCCGCCCGCGACCCGGAGCCGCGCATAGGCTTCCGCGCGCGTCCGCTCCGGTCCATCGCCCACGATTGTCGCCTGAATCACACCATCTGGACCCAGCAGTCGTTGAGCCCGCCGGATGATGCGCAGGAGTGCGAAAAGTCTCTTTCGCGGTGCCAGCCGCATCACCGTTACGACCCGCAGCACGCCGGATATGCCCGGCACAGGTTCAACCTGCCAGTCAGCCGGCTCAATCCCGTTGGGGATGACAAGCACCTCTCCGCTTCGTGGCAGCGCTGCCCTGATCTGCTTGGCGGCTACCTCGCTGACCGCGGAAAGCTGCACTCCCCACCGAGTCCAGCCGAGCACCCGGTCGCTCAACCAAAAGCTGGGGCGAGCCACTTCTCCCCAGATGCTGTGCACGGTCACCAGGACGGGGATCCGATGTTCCCGAGCCGCTCGCACGGCCCCCCAGGCGAAGGGCGAGATCACGCCGGCATGGACATGCAGCACGTCCACCGGATGAGCGGACAGCACTCGCGAGACCTCTCGCCTGGTCCGAAGGTGAATCGGCAGGTCAAAGGGAATGCTCATCGACAGTCGATGTACCGGGATGCCATCGACGCGTTCCTCGCCGAGCGACGTGCCTGCACCGCGGTCACTGGTTGGAAGGGAATCGATGTCGTTGCCCACGGCCGAGGCGGTCATGCCAGCGGTCGCGGTGATGATTCGCACGGAGTCCCCTGCGTCACGCTGATGCAGGGCAAGGGCCCGGACCTGAGTCTCGATGCCTCCGGTGCGAGGCAGATAGCAATCGCTGACGTGGGCGATCCTCACGCGTTGACCGTACGGCACCCACCCCGGTGCGCCACAATGGCCCGGTCATGACTCGACCGACCGTGATCGCCTTCCTGCACGCCCATCCCGACGATGAGGCGCTCCTCACGGCCGGCACGATGGCCCGCGCAGTGAGCGAGGGCCACCGGGTGATCCTTATCGTGGCCACAAACGGAGAGGCGGGTCTTGCCGCCTCGGCCCATCGAGCGCACCTGGGCCTGATGCGCCAGGCCGAACTCGCTGCTTCCGCAGACGCCCTCGGCGTACATCGCCTCGAGCAACTCGGGTACCCGGATTCCGGCCTGCACGGCGAGCACGTCGATGGATTCGCGGGCCGTGAATCAAGCGAGGCGGTGGAGCGCGTCACGTCGATCCTGGACGAGGAGGGGGTAGACGTCCTCGTCGGCTACGACCCATCCGGCGGCTATGGGCACCCCGACCACCTCGCCGTGCATCGAGTCGCTCGCCAAGCCGCAATCCAGGCTGCCAGCCCACTTCGCCTTTTCGAGGCAACCCTGCCCCGCGAGCCGATCGCGGGCGCCGTCCACCTCGCCGCTCGGCTGGGCCTTACCCCCTCCGACTTCGACCCAACCTCCTTCGACCGTGCATGGACTCCCCGGTCCAACATCACCCATCGAGTGAACGTGCGCCCACACCTCGCTGCCAAGCGCGCAGCCCTTCGCGCCCATGCATCCCAGGCCACGGCCGATGGCTCGATCCGCACCCTGGCCATGCTGACCCGGATACCAGGGCCGCTGGCCCACCTGCTGCTGGGAACGGAGTTCTACTGCCGTGTTCCGTCGGTTGCTGACGCAGCCAGCAGCGACCGCACCTGAGCAACAGCGTCAGGAGCATCGGCGCTGATCCAGTGGATTCGCGAGTCGCGACGGAACCATCGCTGCTGCCGTCGGGCAAACCGCCGGGTCGCATCCACTGTCTGCTGCTGGGCCTGTGCCTCGGTGATCCGCCCGGATAGATAGTCAAGGACCTGCTGGTAACCCAAGGCACGGGCCGCAGTCGCGGACAGACCGAATGGCTGCGAATCGAGGGTGCGGACTTCGTCGACGAAGCCCCGGTCCCACATCAACTGAACGCGCGCCGTGATGCGCGCATCCATCTCGACCCGCGGGATCTCGATGCCGACCCGGATGGCCCGGTAGACATCGACCGGATCGGGCAGGGTCGCGGTGAAGGTGCCACCAGTGAGCTCGATGACCTCTAGGGCTCGGACGATCCTTCGGCCATTGCCAGGAAGAATCGCGGTAGCGGCCGCTGGATCCTGCTGCGCAAGTCGCTGGTGCAGGACGGGAGCGCCCACGGCGTCTAGTTCGGCCTCGAGTCGGGCACGTACAACCGGGTCTGTTCCCGGGAATCGCAGGTCGTCCATGATCGCCGATACGTATAGGCCTGATCCGCCGACGACGATCGGCAAGCGTCCCCGGTCCAGCACGTCATCGATTGCTGACCGGGCCGCCTGCTGGAACTCCGCAACGGTGAGTGAGTGGGAGGGCTGCCACCGATCCAGCAGGTGATGGGGTACCCCCGCCTGCTCCGCGACGTCCGGCGTCGCCGTACCGATATCCATGCCGATGTAGGCCTGCATGGAGTCGGCGCTGATCACCTCGCCGTCCAGCTCTCGCGCGACCAACACCCCAAGGGCGCTCTTGCCGACCCCGGTGGGGCCGACGATCACTAGGACGACCCCGGGCCTCACGGGGTGCGTACGACGGGCATGCCGATCATGACCCCCGGCGCCTGCTGCGCCGTACGCCGCTCGGCCGCGTCGCCGGCGCGCGTTCGGCGCACAGAATGCAGGCGGTCGGCGACGAGGTGGTGCGGGGCCGCGTGGGTAACCTCGGCAATGACGATATCGCCGGGCCGCGCCCGGTCGGCCGGATCAACGGCTACGTGGACAAGGCGGTTGTCGCGCGCCCGGCCAGAGATTCGTTCCGTCTGCTCATCCTTTCGGCCCTCGCCCTGCGCGATCAGCACTTCAACCTGTGTACCCAGGAAGGCCAGGTTCTCCGCCCAGGCAATCTCGTTGACCAGTGCGAGCAGCCTCTCGTAGCGCTCCTGGACAACCGCCCTGGGTATCTGGTCCGGCATCGTCGCCGCTGGCGTGCCCGGACGTGGCGAGTACTGGAAGGTGAAGGCATTTGCGAAGCGTGCCTCGCGAACGACATGCATGGTCTGCAGGAAGTCCTCCTCCGTCTCGCCGGGGAAACCGACAATGATGTCGGTGGAAATGGCCGCATCCGGCATGGCCGCCCGCACCCGGTCGATGATCCCGAGGTATCGGTCCTGCCGGTAGGAGCGGCGCATCGACTGCAGGATGCGGTCCGAGCCGGACTGCATCGGCATGTGCAGTTGGTGCATGACATTCGACGTGCTGGCCATGGCCGAGATGACGTCATCGGTGAAGTCGCGTGGGTGCGGGGAGGTGAAGCGCACGCGCTCCAGGCCCTCGACGTTCCCGCAGGCGCGCAGCAGCTTGCCGAATGCCTCGCGGTCGCCAAACTCCGATCCATAGGCGTTCACGTTCTGGCCCAGCAACGTGATCTCCAGGACACCCTCGGCGACGAGTGCCTCAACCTCAGCAAGGATCTCCCCGGGGCTGCGGTCCTTCTCCTTGCCGCGCAGCGCCGGGACGATGCAGAAGGTGCATGTGTTGTTGCATCCGACGCTCACCGAGACCCACGCGGCATAAGCGGAATCCCGCTTGGTCGGCAGGTTCGAGGGGAAGACCTCCAGGGCCTCCTTGATCTCCACCTGGGCCTGCTCCTCGATACGAGCCCGCTCCAGCAGGACGGGAAGGGACCCGATGTTGTGGGTGCCGAATACGACATCCACCCAGGGGGCCTTCTCGAGGATCACGCCCTGGTCCTTTTGCGCCAGGCACCCACCGACGGCGATCTGCATCCCCGGTCGTTCGGCCTTGACCGAGGCAAGATGCCCGAGGTTGCCGTAGAGCCGATTGTCGGCGTTTTCGCGCACGGCGCACGTGTTGAAGACGACCACGTCGGCAACCGCACCCTCGGCCGCCAACAGGTACCCGGCATCCTCGAGCAGGCCAGCCAGGCGCTCGGAGTCGTGCACGTTCATCTGACAGCCATAAGTGCGCACCTGGTAGGTGCGCCCGGCACCGCTGTCCGCGCGGGAGTCCGATTGGCTGGTCACCGGGTAATCCTAGGCAGGTCCAGCGGACCTGCCTGCCCATGTGAACCGGGCAAGCGCCGGGCCCAGGATCACCTCATCCGGACGAAGGATGCATGACCCTCCATCGTCGGGCTTGATTGACGGATTCGTCGGAGCGACGCCTCCCGACCAGTCAACGCCCGCGGTCACCTTGAGCGAAATGGCAGGGCTGTCGTGCTCCGGATCACGGCCCGGTGCTGCCGCAGGCGGCGTAGATGGTGCTGACCTGCTGCTGGACATCCTCGCTGGCGGTGTCCTCCAAGATGGAGAAGAGTTGCTCGTCGTTGAGGGCATCCATGCCGGCCAGGAGGCAGTCCAACTCCTCCGTTGAAATGCCTGATCCGGATGCCTCTTCGCGCAGGTAGCCAAACATCTCATCGCGACTGGGCATGCCGCTACTTTCCTCCGATCCGCCATTGTCCCCGCCTCCGTCCGAACCGGACGAACTACAGCCGCCGACAAGCAACGGCAATGTCAGCAGCACGACGATGGCACCAGACACGATCCGCATGTGCAACCTCCAGTGGACCCTGTGAGTTCAGGGCGCTCATCCGATCACACGAGAGGCCTCCGAGTGTCCCGAACGGGGAAATCCATCATCGCCGGGCCAATGCCCAACAAACGATCGGCCCTGGCCTACGACGTGGCTGACGTAGCCTCCACGGATCCCGGTACGGCTTCTGCCGCGCCCGTGCCATACGTCGAGGCCCACACCGGCAAGCTCATGTCCAAGCCTCGCTGGCCCAGGAGCGCAGCAACCCAGCCGACTGCCTGCTTGAACATCATCACCGAGGCGATCATGGACGTGGTTGCGATTGACTAGGTGAAGCGACCATCGCCTTCAGCAACTCATCTGGCGGGGATTCTCAGCCGCGCTGTCACGACAGCGGCACCGGATCCGGGGCCTTCGTCCGCTCGTCTTCGCCCCACGCCCACGTCATCCCGTTCTGGACACCGTCCGGCACCCGGCTCATCACCAGGTTCCAGCAGATGCGACCAGAACCACAGGAGTCATCCGGCCGGCGGGTGACGTGGAAGTACTTGCCAGCCCACGCCATTGCCGCGCCTTCACCCACCTTGCCCCCCAAGAACAACCGCTTCATGCCGAGCGTCGGATCCTTGATCCCGAGGCTGATGTCGGGTCGCCCAACCCAGTTGTTCCACAGATTGATGTACTCGTAGTCCCGCGGGCCGCTTGGCCCGTTTCGTAGGACCGGAACCCGCCCGAAGCCGATGTCCATGTAGTGATAAGTCGGAGAGTTCAGGCTGATATTGCTCTCGTATGTGCACCGTCGGCCGGTTGTCGACGACATAATGCGCCCCTTTGTGCGACGCGACAGCGACGCGCCTTCTTCCGCGATGTACAGGTCTTCCGCCAGCCAATTGCGGATGGTCACGTACACATCCCGAATGCCGAGCGAGCCTCCCCGCCCGGGTTCGCACAAAATCGTGACTGGCAGCTCCGGATAGTCCGGCGGCGGAGGAATAGGGGTTGAGGTTGGGGTCGGCTTCGCCACTCCCGCAGCCCACGTCCCCCCGTCTGCGGGCGTGCCCGCTCCGTAGGCGTTATACGCGGAAACACGAACGGTGTACTTAGCCCCGACCACCAGCCCCGTGATGGTGCACGGCATCTCCCATGGCCGGCAGGGCCGCTGGGTGGTGACCTCCGGACCACCAGTCTCGGGTACAGCAGTGACGAAGTACTGCGTAATGGGGCCTGCACCTGCGGGCCCGCTGATCCGGACCGCGAGTGATCCCTGCCCTGCGGTCACGCTTTCGATCATGGGAGCGGCCGGCAGTCGCGAACTGCCCTGCACGAGCGACTGCACACTCGGCAGGGGTGGTTCGCTCACGGACGATGCTGGCGATGCCATATCCGAAGCACTGGGCGCGACACTTGGGTCGGCAGTCAGTCCGGCACTCGGCACAGCGCTCGACTCCAGTTCCGGCGCCGCAGATCGAGTGGTGGCGGAGCCGCATCCAGCCATGGCCAGAACGACGAACACCATGAAGACCTGAGTGGATGCTCTGGTCATTCGTGACACGAACTGTCACCCCCTTCGTTGAAGTCGCAGAATCCAGCCTTGAACGGATTCTGCGCGACATCGTGCACGTACCCTTTCGTGCACTTCTCCCACTGGCCTTCGGCGACTCCATGGACGGTGCAGAAGAAGTCGTCAGCCTACGCCGATCCCAAGCCCTAGTTCAGGCCCCCCGCACGCCAGATGCACCGGCGCGCCCAGGGAACACTCTGGCCGGGAGATTCGCCCCGGAGCTGAACTCGCGCTAGATGTGCTCCCGGGTCGGAGACAATCCGGGGCACTTCGCCGGCAGCCCGTTCACACTGGGCTGCTCGGAATCGGCGAGCGTCACTGTGAATTCCTTCCATTGGCCGTCGGCGATTCGCTGGACGGTGTATCGCAGGACACCGTCATCCCACACCGACTTCTCGCCTACGTTCATGCCGCCTCCCGCACACCAGCGCCCGTTGATGTAGATGCGCGTTTGCGGGGGCCCTGCCCACGGGTTGGATGCGGTCACCTCGACCTCGCTGAGGGGCGATGCGAGGGTGATGGTGCCTTCAACGTCGTCGCCGATGAAAAAGGTTCCCTCGCCACAGGCCCAGGAACCGGCGGTCAACGGACCCTCTCCCCGACCGGTGTCCCGCTTCGTGAAGCCGACGTTGGCCGACGTGGAGGACTGGTTCTCAATGCACACCCTGGTGCCGAGGTTCCCGGCATCGCGATTCGAGGACGAGCAACCACAAAGCGCTAACCCGGCAACAAGAATGATCAGGCCACCACTCTTCACCCATCGTTCCACCGCATACCTCCATCGGAACTGCTCGAGCCACCCCTCTGACGATGGCGGCCTGGACGGAACCGGCAAGGTGCTCTCACCGGCTTGTCCAACCAGTCAGGAGTGGAAGGGGACCCCGCCTCCTCGTGCAGTGACTCGGGATGTTACCCGAGGGGCAGGTTCGGCGGACCTTTGAACGGTGACTGTCGTGCTGTGCCATAGTTTTCCGCAGCGTTCACGAGTGAAATCCGTAGCGGTTCTGCGTGCGGCCAGCCAGAGAGGTCTCCCATCATGTTTTCTGTCTCGCGGGGTCCCGGGTCGACTCTCGCTGCCTTCCTGGCACTCACCGCCGTCATCGCAGGGGCGAGCGGCTGCTCGTCGACAGATGCCGAGTCGCGGCAAGCCGCAACCCTCGGCACCCGCCTCTGCGTTCTCAACAGTTGGACTGAGAAGGTGAGTGTCGTCTACACCAAGAAGGACACCTCAACCCGCGAGGGTCTCCTAGGGCCGAATGAGCAATCTTGTGCCGAAGGAACGGACACTTGGGGAACCGACGTGGGGGCGCTGAACGACGTGGGGGGCTACATCCGCTTTCCGGAACCGGCACGGGCACTCGCATTTACAGCCGGCAATCCCTTTATCGGGCTGCCTGAGGCCTACTTCGCCCAGTATCCGGGAATCGATCCAGACAAGTCCTGGCCCAGCAAGCGCATCTGCACAAGCAAGGACGGGATGAAGGTAGGCGACACCAATTACTGGGACAACGGGGCTGTGCGGATTTCCATCAAACGCCTTCGTGACGACCAGTGGAAGGAATTCGTCCTCATCATCGAGCCAAGCCAGGGTCAGCGAGTCGGCAATGATCCCTGCCTCGGTGGAGGCTAACCTCAACCACATCGCGACCCCAGAGGATGAATGGTCCCGAGCCTGTTGATCGGTACCCGCTCATCGTCGGACGGTCGAATCCGGGCGCGCGATAAGTGAACGAACCAAGGCGCACATCAGCGCGACAAATGACCGACGAGGCACGCCGTCCGTATGGACGGATGCATACCTGCAAGGGCCATGGAGCGAACCTTCGTAGTCAGTGGGCGGTGCCCCGCCGGTAGTCGTCGGCGTCCCGCTCGAAGATGTCCTCCGGACCATCGTCCTCATCGATCTGCTGGCCCACGCCAGCAAAGCCACATGACCGAATGAGCGACTGAGAGATGGCGTTCTCCGGACTCACGCAGTACCTCAAGGTCCGCACCCCCGGCTCATCGACCACCCAGTCCCACATTCCGCGCAGGAGTTCGCGACCCAGCCCCTGGCCGCGGTACGCCGGGACGATCTCCAGGCCGATCTCGATCATGCCCGTTGCGTCAGGGCGATCATGGAAGCCGGCGCTGCCGATCACGATCCGCTCCTCGCGCAGGACGGCCATGCGAAGCAAGTATCGGGCACTGTCCGGATCAGCCTGCACCCGAGGAATCCGGTGCGGCAGGGGGCCAGGGTCGCTCACCAGGTGGCCGAGTGGATTGGCGAATCCTCGATCCACCCAGAGGCGCTCATCCGCCCGATCGACGGCAAGGAGTTCGTACTCGTTCGGGAGAACGGCATGCAGATCGAGTCGAGGGGTTCGGATGACGTCCGGGGTGTCCATCAGCGCAGGAAACGCCGAAGCGACTCGCAGGACGCCGGCATGGCCGTTGAGTCGGCGGCCGAAGCCACCACAATCGAGGCCTTAGCGCGGCCGGGCCCGGTCTTGCGGCCGGCCTTCCCGATCGGACTCAGGGTCAACCCGTCATCAACGATGCTCAGCAGCAGGTTGGCGCCCTTGCCCGATCCACCGATGCTGAAGAAGGAGTTCCCCTGGGGACTCAGCGTTGCTCGCAGGCAGATGAAACTCTTGCCCTGGCCACGCAGCAGGACGACTCCCTCACCACTCGCCGAGACTCGACCCTTTGATGAAGCCGACCCTGCACCTGAAGTTCCTGCGGACGACGCCACCCAGTCCAACCGTGCAGCGAACCGCCCCGATTCCAGGGCTTGCAGGGCATCAGGCTGCCGCGATGTGCCCTTTGCGGGCAGGGTGAGCTGGTAGGTCCCTCGGATGACGGCGCCGGTGATCGTGCCGGACGAATCGACGCCCTGGACGGAAACGACCTTCGATCGGCCGATCTCGATCGCACCCCGACTACCCGCGTTCGCGCGGCTCTGACCGCCACCCACCGAGTAGGCGGAGCCGACGACCTGAACCGCTCCTTCCACCACGCTGGCGGCACATGTCGGATTCGCCGCGGCTGGCCAGAAGCCCACACTCAGCCGATGGGTACCAGGCAGGCTCGGCGCCAGAAAGGAAATGGCCCCCTGACCGGACGCCAGGGCGACCGGCCGATCGAAGTGACGGGTGCCCGTGCTGTCCAGGCAGGCAACGAGAGCCGGTGCCCCGGGCGACGCAGGCGCAGTGACCTGGGCGCGTATCAGCGATCCAGACTGATGGAGAATCGGCGGCACTGCGATGCTCCCGTTCGCAGTGAGCAACGAGGAAACAGGCGTACTGGCCTGCGCCACGCTGGAGCGTCCATCCGGAGCAATCACCTTGACAGCGACCGGGAGCGCACCTGTGATCGACTGCCCCTGAGGGGTGCTGCATGGGTTCGCCCCTGCGGCAAAGCGCTTCCGCAACGCGCTCCACGCATCCAGGGTGGTCGGTGTTCCGGACCACAGTTGCACGCCCAGCAGGCTGAACGGTGTGGCGGTGTACATGTACCAGAAAGTGGCGTCGATCCCGAGGCGACGTGAGTCGGTGTACGTACGGGTGATCAACTCGGCGCCCTGCTCGTCGCTGAAGGCCGTCGCCGGCCGGGGTCCTGGTCCGGCAAGTCCGTAGTTCACCTCGGTGTCCCAGACCATCTTGTCCAAGACCGGGGAATCCGGGCCTACCCGTTCGACCACGACCTGCTGCCAGTTGGTGATGTCATCGAATCGTGCGTCCGGCCCCACGTTGCCCGCCGGATAGGTGTGAATCGCAAACCCGTCGAAGGGGTAGCCGTAGCCACCAAGGGAGTCCAGGTACTGATTCATAAAAAGTTCCATCGGACGGCGCAGCCTGGTCGTCACTGAAGCAGCCAGGACGATCGCCGTGGGCTGCTTGGCCTTGATCGCCTGATGGGCGATGGCCGTCAGACTGGCCATCTCGTTGGCAGTACCCGTCCAGAAGGTCCGCAGGCTCGCCTCATTCCAGACCTCATAGGCGGCGATGCGCGACCCGTAGCGATCTACCACCGCGTTGACGTACGCGCGCCAATCCTCGGCGTCCCGCGGCGGACTGGCCGAGCCCGTCCCCCATCGTGGATCCCCCGCATTGGGATCCACCGCGGCCCACTGGGGAGTCATCCCTAGGACGAGGAGTGGCTCGGCACCAGCCGCCTCCACCTCGGCTATGCGCTGATCAAGGACCGTCCAGTCGAATCGGCCGCGCTCAGGATTGACATCGCGCCAGGTCACCTTGAGGTCCCAAAGTCGATGCATGCCTGCCCGGGCCTTCGGCCTGCCCTTGACCTCTGGCGCCACTTCGAGGGAGACGAAGGCGCTGGTTGTCGGCGTGCACTGACGCATCCGATTGAGTCCGGCTGCAATCTGACCTGGGTCCAGCATCCCCTTCGCCCGGGTGGTTGGCCCGTTCGCGGTAGGACTTGGCGGGATCACCGCGAGGCCCGGCTCGGCACTACCAGGGGTATCCCCAAAGCGGCCATCGCCGTTCAGGTCCCACTCGTAGCGCAGGGCCTGACCGCTGGGATCGATCGAGGTCCGGGCATCCAAGGTCAGGGCCTGCGAGGAGCTAGCCGGATTGGATTGCGCGAACAGGCGGGCGATGGGCACCGATACCGACACCTTTGTCGAGCCGTACACCCACGACTGCCGGCCCTGGCCCGCTGCACCAAGCAGGGTCACCCCGACTGATCCACCCGCGAAGTCATCCGGCACGACGACATCGACTGCCATGCGCGGCAGGGTGCCGTCACATGCCCGTCCGGCGTCACCTTCCGTTGTCTGCCAGGCAGTCACCGGCCGACCCGCAGGCTCCAATGTGCCGGGGATGCCTCGCGGGTCGGGTATCCACGTGATCGCGATCGACTGTGGGCAAAGCCCCCTGCTGAGCCTGGATCCGGTGAGATCGAGGGTGAGCACATCGCCGGGCTCGACCGCTCCCGAGAGCGGGGCAATGACCACCCGCGCCGCTGAATCCCCATCCTGGACGGGTAGCGCGCTCGCGGGAGAGTTCATCAGTGCGACGAGTGCCACCGCACACACCGTCACCCACCGCCACCGTCTGGCGTTCATGTCTACCCTTCACCCGAAGCAGCGCGAGGCGAGATCCGCACGTGGCTCAGAAGTCGTCTTGAAGTTACACCACAGACCGCCTCCGGTCGTTCGGGCCGAGACGGCATCATGAACCTCGGGCTAGCAGCAGGCCGCCCGATCCAAAGGAGTTGGAATGGACGTCGACGTCCTGGTCATCGGAGGCGGTATCGCCGGGGTTTCCCTCGGCTACGAACTTGCCCTCAATCGGTCCGTGGCACTGGTGGAAATGGAGTCCGCCCTGGCATTCCACACCTCCGGTCGCTCAGCGGCGACCTACCTGGAGAGCTACGGCGGCCCGGTGATCCGGGCACTGACCCGGGGTAGCCGGCGACAGTTCGAGGACCCGGCGATGGGTGACATCCTCTCCGAACGCGGCCTGCTGTGGTTTGCGGACGACGACAACGTCCCGCAGATGCGAGCCTTCCACGCCGAAGTCCGCATGACGGTGCCCGACTGCCAACTCCTGAGCGGCCCCGAGGCGGAGCAGGTCAATCCCCTGCTCGCTCCCGGAGCCTGCCAGCTCGCCGTCTACGAGCCGGGTGCGATGGATATTGACGTGCACGCCTTGCACCAGGGCTATGTCCGCGGCCTGAAGGCAAGAGGCGGCACCGTGCACACTCAGCAGGGACTGACCAGCGTCAAGCGCACAGAGGGTTACTGGCGGGTGACCCTCGCCAACGGGGAAGTAGTCCGCGCCGACGTCATCGCGAACGCCTCCGGTGCGTGGGCCGATGAGGTAGCGATCCACTTCGGGGCACGGCCGTTGGGCTTGGTACCACTACGTCGCAGCGCCTTCATCGTCTCGATGCCGACCGGAATCCCCTCTCGGACCATCCCGCTCACCTGCCACCTGAACGACTCCTGGTACTTCCTGCCTCGCGGGGAAACTGTCCTGTGCTCACCGGCCGACGAGACCCCGCAGCCCCCCTGCGACACCAGGCCGGATGAGTTGGAGATCGCCCGGTGTATCGACGCGCTCAATGCCACCACCACCCTGAACATCCGGTCGATCAGGTCTCCATGGGCGGGGCAGCGAACCTTCGCCCCCGATCGAATCCCGGTCGTCGGCTTCGATCCACAGGTGGAGGGCCTGTTCTGGTACGCCGGCCTTGGCGGCTACGGAATGCAGACGGCCCCTGCCCTCTCCCGGACAGGGGCCGCACTGGTGAGACATGAGCCGATCCCCATCGACTTGGCCGATGAGGGCGTCCGAGCAGGCGACCTCGGACCTGCTCGGCTGTACGCCTAGACGCCGCTGCCCTGCAAGGCCTGGGGTCGTCCTGCCTCCGGCTCATCGTCGGTGATCTCGTCCTCGCCCGCCTCGATCTGAACGGTGGGCAGGATTCGGTCCAGCCAGCCGGGCAGCCACCAGTTCGTCCGGCCAAGCATCGACATGACTGCGGGCACCAGGACCAGCCGGATGATGAAGGCGTCGATGATCACGGCGGAGGCCAGGGCAATGCCGAAGAGTTTGATGGTCGCATTGGTGCTCGGGACGAAGGCCAGGAAGACACTGGCCATGATCGCAGCGGCGATGACCACTACCCGTCCAGAACCAGCAAGCCCACGCCGGACGGAGGCCAGGTTGTCCCCGGTTCGCGCCCACTCTTCCTGCATCCGCGACACCAGAAAGACCTGGTAGTCCATCGACAGGCCGAACAGGATCGAGAACACCATGATCGGCAGGAAGGGGAAGATCGGCCCCGTTCCCGGAATGCCCAGCAAGTTGTTGAACCAGCCCCACTGGAAGACGGCAACCGTGATTCCCATGGCCGCGGAGAAACTGAGCAGGCTCGTCACCGCAGCGGTTAGCGGAACGACGAGAGAGCGGAAGAGCAGGACTAGTGCGAGGAAGCCAAGTCCGATCACGACCGCGAGGAACAGTGGAAGGGCATCGCCGAGGACCGTGGTGAAGTCACTCGTGATGGCCTGAGTCCCGCCGACGTAGAGCTTCGCGCCCGTGGCGTCCTCGATGACCGGGTCGACCTCATCTCGAAGTCGATCCAGCAACTGGGTCGTCGCCTCGTCCTGTGGCGCCGAGGCTGGATAGACAGCGATCGCCTGCACCGTGGGCGCACTCTCCGCGGTGTCCTGTTGGCCTGCGGACATCTTGGCCAGGATCGGCAGAACGTCAACGCTGGGCGAGGTGCCAGCCACCCCTTCCGTCTCAGACAGGCCCTTCACGATCTGGAAGTAGGCATCCGGACTGGTGGCTTCCGAGAGGTCAGCGACCACCAGGAACGGGCCGTTCACCCCGGGACCGAAACCCTCAGCGCGTAGGTCGTAGGCAATGCGCGCGGGTGAGCCCTCCGGCTTGCCCGAATCATCAGCAAAGCCCTGACGCAGGCTAAACATCGGGATCGCCAGGAATCCGACGAGTACCAGCGAAAGAATCACCGGAATGATCGGACGTCGCTGGATGGTGCGGCCGTAGTGGGCCCAGGCCTTGCCCTCCGGGTGCACCTGCCCAGGCTTCTTCCCCCAGGGCAGGCGCAGGGCAAGCGCCTTATTGCCTAGCAAGCTCAGCAACGCAGGCAGCATCCACAGAGCCGAGAGCATCACCGCAAGAACCGTTACCGCCGCTCCGACGGCCAGGCCGTTGAAGAAGTTGATGCGCAAGATGAATAGCCCCAGCAGGGCGATGATCACCGTTCCGCCTGCGAAGAGCACCGCGCGTCCGGCCGTGGTCACCGACTCCATTGCCGCAGCCTTCGGTTCGTGACCGGCAAGTACCGCCTGACGGAATCGGTTCATCACGAACAACGCATAGTCGATGCCCACACCAAGGCCGATCATGGCGGCCAGAGTGGGGGCGAAGGTGGCGACATCCAGGAAATTCGCAACGAGGAGAACGGCCATCTGCCCGGTCGCCAGGCCCACGATGGCCACCACGATGGGCATGCCCGCGGCCACGATTGAACCGAAAGCGATCAGCAGGATGATGATCGCCACCAGGATGCCTACGCCCTCACTGCTCGGTGGCTCCTGACCGGCGAAGTCCAGGGCTTGGCCCTGCGCCCCCACCCGGATATCCGGGCCATTCAACGCCTTCACCTCGGCCAGGATGCTCTTCGCGTCCTCCGTACTCACCGCCGTGCCGTCGCCGGCAAACGAGACCGTCGCGTAGGCGACGCGGCCATCCGGACTGACCGTGGAGAACGCAGCCCCAAGGGTCTGCTGCTCCTGGGGCGTCAGGGCCTGCATGGCAGCCGGGTCCAATCCCCCACCTGCCGCGCATCCCGTACCCAGCGTCGGCGCCTTGGGATCCAGCGGGTTGGTCACGCACGCGACCGAACCGAGGGAGGCAATGCTCTCAAGCATGGGAATGACCTTGGCGGCAGCTGCCGCATCGACAGCCGACCCTTCGGTCGGCGACCACACGATCGTCGCGCCGCCATCCAGTCGACTCGTGTCCGTCCCATTCGCCACGAGCAAGTCTGTGGCCACCTTGGACTCGGTGTCCGGCAAGTCGAAGGAGTCGTTGAGGTCGCCGCCGAATGTTGCTCCGAGACCGATCACCGAGCCGATAGCCAGGAACCAGGCCACGAGTGCGAGGATCGGGCGTCGAACCGCCCAGGAGGACAAGCCGGGCATGAAGAACCCCGTTCCGTGTGATGGTGGATGCCTGATACGGCTTTTCGAACCTAGGCGTCACCCTCGTTACGTGCAAGTCGACTCGGCGCCCTAACCCATCATTTACGTCACTCATACACGTGCCTGTGTGACCGATCGCATAAGCGTGGCTGTCGAAAGGCCCTTATTCAGCCGAGCGCTCGTGCACCACCTCTCGGGCAATGCTCAGGGCCACCGCACCCGAGTAACCCCTTCGAGCGAGCACACCAACAATACGACGCGTCTTCGCCGCATCGTCCAGCCGATCCATGCTGCGGACTCGCACCCGTGCCAACTCCGTAGCACGGGAGCGCTCATCATCATCGTCGACAGCCTCGAGGGCCTCGTCGATGATGCACTCGTCGACGCCCTTGGTCCGCAACTCACGGCGAATAACGGACCGGGATAGACCCCGCGAACGGTGGCGGCTGCGCACCCACCCTTCGGCAAAGGCCACGTCGTCAATGAAGCCCAGTTCCATGAAGCGATCCAGATTGGCATCGGCTACAGCCTCGGGAACACCGCGTTCCAGAAGGTCAGCGCGTAGCTCGGACCGGGAGCGTCCGGAGGCCGACAACCTCCGGAGCAGCACGGCCCGAGCGACAGCCCCAGCGTCGTCCCCGGGCTCAATCTGCCGCTTCTGAAACCGGCTCATCGACTAGGCGTCTGCCTGCTTTGCCGCAGCCGAGCGCGAACCGCGACCGGTCGCCCGGACTGGGGCTGCCGCCACCGGCTCAGGCTCGGCTTCCGGTCCGTCAACAGACGGCATGTCTATCGGGGCAGGCTTGGCAGCCGAAACTTCCTCCGGCACATCAAGTTTCGGGCCGATGTTCAGGAGGGCCTTGATACGCCTCTCGACATCATTGGCGAGGTCCGGGTTGTCTCGAAGGAAGGTGCGGGCATTTTCCTTGCCCTGGCCGAGCTGATCGCCCTCGTAGGTGTACCACGCACCCGACTTCTTGACGATGCCGCACTCGACACCCAGGTCGATCAGTGAGCCCTCCCGCGAGATGCCCTCGCCATAAAGGATGTCGAACTCCGCCTGCTTGAACGGCGGGGCGACCTTGTTCTTCACGACCTTGACTCGCGTGCGGTTACCGACCGCTTCCGTCCCGCCCTTGAGGGTCTCGATCCGACGGACGTCCAATCGAACGGAGGCATAGAACTTCAGCGCCTTGCCGCCGGTGGTCGTCTCCGGCGAGCCGAACATCACGCCGATCTTCTCGCGCAACTGGTTGATGAAGATCGCTGTGGTGTTGGTGTTGCTGAGTGCTCCCGCCATCTTGCGAAGGGCCTGGCTCATCAATCGGGCCTGCAGGCCCACGTGACTGTCACCCATCTCGCCTTCGATCTCAGCACGGGGCACGAGTGCAGCCACCGAGTCGATGACGATGAGATCAAGGGCACCGGAACGGACGAGGGTGTCGGCGATCTCAAGTGCCTGCTCGCCGGTGTCTGGCTGAGCGACATAGAGGCTGTCCAGGTCGACGCCGAGGCGTGAGGCGTAGTCCGGATCCAGGGCGTGCTCGGCATCAATAAAGGCCGCGAGGCCGCCAGCAGCCTGGACATTGGCGATGGCATGTAGCGCGACGGTCGTCTTGCCGGAGGACTCAGGGCCGTAGACCTCGACTATCCGACCGCGGGGCAGACCACCAATGCCGAGGGCAAGGTCTAGGGCGATCGAACCGGTCGGGATCACCTCACCAGGGACGCGGCCGTCCTCACCGAGTCGCATGACCGACCCCTTGCCAAACTGGCGCTCGATCTGGGCGAGGGCTGCGTCGAGAGCCTTCTCGCGGTCATTGGCGGCGCTGGCCATGCTGTCTCCTTGACGTCCGGCCGCTGGGTTATCCAGCGGCGTAGCGTGAACCTATGTCGACCCGCTGACATTCGGCGCTCCGAAGCTCATCCTGTGGACTCGGACCACACCCTGTCGCGGTGGAGAATCTATATCGAACGGGTGTTCGAATGCACATGACACGCCGAAAATGACAGAGTCCGGACGTCGCTACGCACTCTTGCCTGCCGACTGACTCCGTCGCCGCATTCCCGGACGCATCAGCAGGCCCGCAAGGCCAATCACCGGCAGGGTTGCAGCCGCGCAGAGGAGTCCGTAGGACCCGAAGAGAACGATGAGCCCGGCAAGAATGCCGCCGACGGCTCCGGCCGCGTTCATCACGAGGTCCGACAGCCCCTGGACCGCCGGCCGCTCGGGTGCGGCCACCTCATCGGTAATCAGAGTCGATCCGGCGATCAGGGTGCAGGACCACCCGAGCCCCAGCAAGAAGAGCCCGACCCCCAGTGCTCGAACATCGGATCCTGCTGCCAATCCGCTTATCGCACAGGCGGCAAGCAGGATGACGATCCCGACCACGATCACCTGGATGCGTCCGAACCGGTCGACACCCCACCCAACCACCGGCGACAGGGCATACATGCCGGCAACGTGAACGCTGATCACCAGCCCGATGAGCTGTAGGGAAACATCCACGTGCGCCATGTGCACGGGGGTCATCACCATCACCATCACCATCACCACATGCCCGACGGCGATGGCGATAATCCCGAGAATTGCCCGGGGCCGACCGCGCAGGTGCCCGATTCCATCGCGCAGGCGGACTCGATCGGGCTTCTCATTGGTCGCAGCCTCACGAACGGCAACCGACAGCAGATAGGGATCTGGCCGAAGCAACAGGAAGACAACGGCCGCCGCTAGGCCCAGGCAGGCACCGCTAACGAGGTACGGACCGGATAACTCAGGCAGGCCAAGTCCGGCGGCCAGTTGACCAGCCACCTCCAGCAGATTCGGCCCGAGGACGGCTCCGATTGTCCCCGCCCACACGACCAGGGAGAGGGCTCGTGCCCGGCGATCCGGAACGGCCAGGTCGGTCGCGGCATACCGGGCCTGGTAGCCAGCAGCCGACGCAACTCCAACGAGCAGGCAGCCAATCAAGATGAGGACGAGATTGCGCTGCACCGCAGCCACGATGACGGCGATCGACCCGATCCCTCCGATGGCGTAGCCGAGCGCCAAGGACGCCCTTCGCCCCCTGCTCAAGGCCACCCTGGCAAGGGGCAGCGCCACAAGGGCGGCCCCGATCACCCCGGCCGTCTGGGCAAGTCCGGCAAAGGCCTCAGACCCGGCGATCGAGGATGCGATGAGCGATCCGGCAGGTATTGACCCAGCCACCGCGACCCCGCCGAAGATCGCGCCTGTCGAAAGCACGGAGACAGCGCGGTGTTGAGCCGCATCAACCTCGGCTTCCGTGACCGGGGTGCTCGTCACGATGCCTCCCCCAACACACCACTCGTCACAATGCTTCCCCCAACACGCCATGGGGGCCGTGGGCCAGGTGGGTTTGACTCGCCCTACGGACCGCTTCGTCGTCCCTCGGTAGGCCCAATACCGCGAAGGCCTCGATGAGTGCCGATGGATCCTCGGCCCACCGCTCGTACTCCACGAGCACGGCACGCTCGGTTCCATAGAAGGTGTTGAGGTCCGCCACGGCATCGACAAGCCGGTCACGCGCCATGGCAAGGGAGGCGACCGCGTCCTGCCGATCCGGCCACCAGCCGCTGCGCGACACGTCCTGCGGATCACGTACGTTCATGAGGTAGCGCACCCCGGGCAGGATCTTGTCGAGGAAAATCAGGTAGTCCAGCATGTCGTCGTAGTCGTCGAAGTGGCCCGGCTCGTAGCGGATCTCCTTGAACCCGAGAACGCGAGTGTCCGCAGCGGGACGAAGCAGGTGCTCGACCACGTGTCGCTGGAGATCCGCGACGACATCTGATGGATCCAGTCGAGCAGAGCCGAACCAGGGGTGATCCGGTCGGCCCGAGTGGTGGCGGCTGGCGGTCTCGGCCAGCGACTGAACGTACTGCCGCAGGCCCCTCAGGGCCGCATAGTTCTCACCACGGATGCGGACTCCGGGGAGGCAGTTGAGGCAGGCCTGGAGTGCGGTACTGCCCGTTCGACCGTAGGTCACCAGGACGATGAACTGAAGTCGACCTTCGGGCCGGGCCCTCCGCAGTCGCATAGCCGTCACCCTAACGGCGCTGCAGCCACCCCAACGGCGCGCCGACCAGCCGAGGGGGCGACGTTGTCGACAGGCTCCGAGCGGATGACATGGTTCTCAGCGGATGGAGTTGGGCACGTCAACGACCTGGCACACAGCCCGCCACACAACCTTGGTGTCGACCCCAGCATCGAGGGCACCCACAACGGTGTAACCGATCTCCGGGAGGAAGACATCCGCGGCCCACGATCGCGCATAGGCGGGGCCGAAGGTGAGATCCATTCGCTCCCAGAAGTCGGTCAGTCGCACGCGCCGTCAGGCGCCGACGACGGCCACGTTGGGCACGCTGAGCGGGAGTAGGTCGATGGTCTCCGCTTGGGCGATGTGGGTGGTCACCGATGACAGAACATCAGACAGGGGAACGTCAAGGGCCCCGCAGATGGCAGCGAGCAATTCACTGGACGCTTCCTTCTGGCCCCGCTCAACCTCGGACAGGTACCCGAGGGATACAGCCGCAGCGGCCGAGACATCGCGAAGGGTTCGGCCCTGATCCTGCCTACGACGACGGAGTTCGTCGCCGATGATGTGGCGTAGAACGATCATCGTGGACCTCCCTTCAACGTCGGTGCTTGCACCTTACCTGCCATCACGGTAACGCACCGGACCGACGAACTATTCCTCCTGCGGCTGGCCGAAAGGGGCCACCTCGACCAGAGAGACGATCTCGATCAGCAGTTTCAGGCATCCTTCGACCGCAGCCTGTCTGACCTCAGCCCGTTCTCCGAGGATGGACAACCGGCGGGACGCTGACCTGCCGCTGCTCGCCTCGTGCACGGCGATCCACACGGTGCCCGGGGGCTGCTCATCCAGCCACTCCGGCCCGGCAACCCCGGTGGTGGCGATCCCCACGTCGGCGTCGAGGATCCGGGTCGCAGCGGTCGCCATTGCCACGGCAACCGGCTCGCTCACGACATGGGCCAGCAACTCATCGGTGAGCCCCAACAGGGAGGCCTTCAGGTCGGTCGCGTACGCCACCACTCCACCGCGCAGGACGTGCGAACTTCCCGCCACCGAGGTAAGGGACCCCGCCACCAGCCCTGCCGTCACGGACTCGGCGGTTCCCACGGTGAGCCGCCGCGCCTCGCAAGCGGTGATTGCCTGCCTGGCAAGCTCGTCCGCCGTCCGTCCCAGAGAACTCGCTGACGTCACGGTGCGGAGCCCGCTCCGGCGATGGGGACCTGCTTGCGTAGCCGCAGGACGCGCAACACGTAGTCCATTCCGGTTCCAACGGTTAGGACGAGAGCGACTCCCATCACCACCGCTCGAGCAAGGTTCCACCAGCCCAGCCAAGGGACGTCCACCAGGAACATCGTGATGGCCACTGTCTGGGCGAGGGCCTTGGCCTTGCCCCCCCGACTAGCCGGGATGACGCCATGCTTGATCACCCAGAATCGCAGGCCCGTCACGCCGATCTCG
>JAULZL010000397.1:0-3787 GCA_032117355.1 Candidatus Nanopelagicales bacterium | reverse complement strand
GAATTGCTGTCCGCTTCGCGTACGAATGGCACGATCACTCAGGCCGCTGGTTCCGCAGTTACGGCAACGAGAACTGGGAATTCAATGACATGGGCTACATGCAGCGCAGGTTCGCGAGCATCAACGATCTCCCGATCAGCCAACAGGACCGCGCCTTCCATTGGCCCCTCGGCAGGCGCCCAGACGATCACCCGGGATTGAGCGATCTCGGGCTGTGAAGGCTCTTCGATACAGGGAGTGACCGCGCTTCGGGATCGCGCTCATGCCTTCAACGTCGGCGGCTCAATCGTCGGGAGCACGTCCGTATCCCCGCCCTACCGCGGCGTCTCGCTCACGTCGACCGAGAACGCGACCTTGTCATCCGACCCAATGCCCTCGGAGGTGACGGTCACGTCGTAGATGCTCCCGCTCGCCACCCGGTATTCGCACATCGCGATGCTTCCAGCGTCGGTATTGAGATCCTCGAGGCAGGTGACCGACTCGGCCGGATCCATCGAGGCCCCCGTCTGTGCCTCCAGGGCCGCCACGGTCTGCACCGCGAGGTCATCCTTGTCGACCAAGCTGCCACCGATGCTCCCGCTCACCGAGCAGCCGACCATGGCTGTCACTGCGAAGCCAAAGGCGATGGTGATGCGGGCGGAACGTGAGATCTGATGCATGTGAAACTCCTTCATCTGGTTCTTGCTTGTCGTTGCGCTACAAGGCGAACGGTGTGCGCCCCGATGTCTGTTTTTTCGCGGTAGGACGGACGTCTACCAGTTCACGATGATGCGGGCAGGGCCCCGCCACAATTTCCCCTTGATCACCGGGCCGGTACGACCGAGATTCGCCTTAGCAAGCACCCTAGCCTTTGCCCGAGCCGCCGGGATGTTCTTGGACTGCTTGCCAACCGGGGATCTCACCACCGTGAAGTGGGCGTGGACGGGGATCCTCCTCGATGCCCCGAGGAAGCGTGGCACGACGACCCACCTCCCTGATGGCCGCATCCGGTATATGACTCGAGCCGAAAAGATGTCCGAGGCCGTGATGCCCCCAACGCCCGGTGATGCGGCCGCCGACTGGCCACTCCTGTCTGTCACCTTGAGCGTGAACGTCTCGGTCACAACGGAGTACCCGGCAATCTTGGCATCAACGCCGAACACGAAGATCCCCGGCGAGGTCGGCGTGCCGTGCACGACGCCGTCGGTCAGTATCAAGCCCGGGGGCAGCGCACCGAAATCGATGAAGTAGGTGGCATTCGGGGAAACGATCGAAGGACGATCTGAAGTCCCCGCGGTGAGTCGCTCGCCAAAGGAGGTGCCCACCGTGAGGTCGGCCGGGAGCCAGTGATCAATCCACACGGTCGCGAGGGCTGCACCCGCCGAGGTGGTGAGGACATATTGCCTCGACGAAATGGGAAGCCCGGCAATCGTGGCCTCGACGGTGAACGAGAACGTGCCTGTAGCACTCGGTGTTCCGGAGATGACCCCGGTCGACGACGAGAGGGACAGGCCCGATGGAAGCCTTCCGGCCGACACGCTGAAGACCGCACTGTTGATCTCGACAGCGGGTGCGAGGGAGTTCCCCACCGACAGTTCGTCGGAGTACGGAACGCCGATCTGAATATCAGCGGACAGCCGATCGTCGAGCCACACGACGGTGGCCCCCGACCCGCTGGCTGACGGGCTCGCGCCCGGGGTGGCAGTCGCCGTAGGACTGGCAGTCGCTGACGGACTGGCAGTCGGCGTTGCAGAGGGAGCGCCGGCCCCGGATGGAATTGACGAGTTCGTGATCGTGTTCGAGTCCAGCGTGATCGCTCCGTTCATGCTCAGCGCCTGTCCTCGAAGGCTTGCGCTGGCACCCAACGTGATGGCCGCCGGGGTGATGATGACTCCGACCATCGACGTCTGCGCACCGATCGTTACCGCGCCGTCGACCACCCAGACGACATTCGCGGGCTGAGCACCGTTCACCAGGCTCACGGCATCATTCGCTCCGAGCGTGAGCGCCCCATGGATGCGCAGGACGAACATGGCGTTGGGATTGCCCTGCGCGTCAAGGGTCAACGTCTGGCTCGCTGCCATGTTCACCGCAGCCGAGGCGTCGTACACCCCCGGCGTAAGAGTCAACGAGTCGAGGGTGGCGCCGAGCCCGTAGTCGCGGCTGAGGGCCGCGGCGGCACTGGAGGCCGTCGCAACGCCGGTCTGGGCGTTCGTCGCCGAGCTATCGGCTTGCGAGACAACCTCCAGTCCGGTGATTGAGCCGCTGGGCACAGCCCATGCAGCCACGGCCGAGTTGTTCAAGCCGGCGTTGTTATTGCCCGTGGCCCCGACGAGGGCAGTGGCGCCTACATTGGTGATCGCGTTTCGAGCCAGGATCGCATAGCCGCTCGCGGCGCCCAACGAGATCGTTGGAGTCGTCACGGCCGAAGCCGCCACGCCCATCGCGAGGCCCGTCACGATGAGCACGCCTGCCACCACATACGCGACCGCCCGAGCGAAACTCCGTGCTGCTGATGTCGTCATTTCCTGACTTCCTGCCATGTCGTTGACCCGACCCCCTGTAGAGGGGCGGTGCTTGCTCGATTGCTCCAAGGCGATCAACGCCCGGGTGGGCCGCTCATCAACACGGCCTTGCTTGGGTGGAATCGCCGCCCGTCAAATGCAGTACCGTCGAAGCACCAGGCTGCGGCGTCCACGGGCTTGCGAATGCACCATGGGAGGGTCCGATGACCGACGCTGCCGAACTGAAAGCCGACAGGGACCGAGGCCTGTCGGAGATGGATCTCGTTGGCGCACAGAAGGTCATCGAGTCCCTTCAGGTCCTGCGAAACGTCTATCTCACCGTCCTCGATGCGATCAACCTCGATCTGTTGCCCAGCGGCCTCGAACTGGGCGAGGTGTACGCGCTTCTGGCCCTGACCGAGGCGCCGAACAACCGGCTCGGCATGACCGAGGTCGCGGATCGCCTGCACCTGCCCAAGTCGACGGCGACGTACATGGCCAAGGCGATGGAGCTGCGCGGACTCATCACCCGAGTGCAGCCGGATGAGGACCGTCGAACGATCGAACTCGTCCTTACCGCCCGGGGTCAACGTGTGCTCTCCACAGCGCTGCCGCTGTTCAATCTTGCATCGACCCGCAGGCTCTTCAGCTTTACGACGCATGATGAGTGGTTCGGTTTCACCGACAGCGCGGCCAAGATCATCGAAAGCCTTGAGCCGCCGGTTGGTGTCTTCGCCAGCGATATTCGCTGACGACACAGGCGCTTCTTTCGCACTCATCGAATGGGCGACGGAGATCTCGAATGACGTGCGCTCGCCAGAGTCCAGGCAAGAGCCCAACCCCTCGATGTTGCGCAACGGCTTCTGCACTGAGATCCCTCTCCCGAACTCGAACGACTACGTTGGTGGTGAATCATGAGCGTGCGCGCTTTGTTCCGAGATGGCCAACGCGCGCCGAGGTCGTCCCAATTCGAAGCACTCGGCGCGGATGCCGTCCGGCGCGCGCGAAATCCCCATGCAGGGCTCTCGCTGAGAGATTGCTTCCATGTGGGAGCAATGCCGAGACCTCCCCTAGAAAGATTTACTCCTGCAACTTGCGACTGCTCGCTCAGGAGCCCCGGTCTGACACTCGGATCCCGCGGAGGGTTCTCGGTCACGCCACGGACCTGCGGCGTCGTCTCCTAGAGTCTGAGCGTGACCTCACTCCCTGACCGCGCCCACGTCGTCATCATCGGAGGCGGCATCGTCGGCGCGAGCGTCGCCTACCACCTCGCCCATCTCGGATTCACCGATGTCGTGCTCCTC
>JAULZL010000396.1:0-5011 GCA_032117355.1 Candidatus Nanopelagicales bacterium | reverse complement strand
CCTCCTGGAGAAGGACCGGGCGGAGAACATCATGATCGTCGACCTCATGCGAAACGACCTGTCACGCGTCTGCGAGGTGGGCTCGATCAGGGTCACGGACCTGCTGCGCGTGGAGCATCATCCGGGCCTTGTCCACC
The DNA here is from genome assembly GCA_032117355.1 of Candidatus Nanopelagicales bacterium. Taxonomy (GTDB): domain Bacteria; phylum Actinomycetota; class Actinomycetes; order S36-B12; family S36-B12; genus REEB460. The sequence goes on along the minus strand of JAULZL010000396.1, from coordinate 4,874 downwards.
TCGTCTCCCGGGTCAGCGGAAGGCTGCCGGAGTCGGCTGGCTGGACCGAGATCCTGGGAGCGACGTTTCCGCCGGGTTCGGTGACGGGGGCTCCAAAGTCCTCCGCATTACGGCTTATTGATCGCCTTGAGCCCATCAGCCGGGAGTTCTACTGCGGGGCGATCGGCTGGGTGGACGCGGATCGCAGGGTGGCAAGTCTGGCGGTGGCCATCAGGACTTTTTGGGTTAGCGATGGCCTGCTCAGATTCGGCACAGGCGCTGGCATCACCTGGGGATCTGATCCACAAGCGGAGTGGGAGGAGACCGAACTCAAGGCCAGCAGGCTCATCAGGCTGGCGTCTTCAACATGGCAGGGTTCGCTCCCATGAGGATCTGGATGGGAACCCGGGATTCCGGTTCGGTGGTTGATGCGCGGGCCGCCATGGTCAATGCGCTGGACCACGGGTTCACCGTGGGGGATGGCGTGTTCGAGACCCTCAAGGTGGTCGACGGAGTCCCGTTTGCCCTGACGCGCCACCTAGCACGGCTCCAGAGGTCCGCCGACGCCATGCACCTAGCCCGGCCGAACCCTGATGTGATTCGAGCCGCTGTGCAGTCTGTGCTCGAGGAGAACGACCCTGAGCCGATCGGGCGGCTGCGAATCACCTACACGGCCGGCATCGCACCGTTGAGCAGTGATCGCGGGGAATCGGTGCCGACGATGACTGTTGCAATGGCGAAGGCGAGTTCATGGCCAGCTACGACGAGTGTGGTGACGGTCCCCTGGACGCGCAATGAGCGATCTGCGATCGCTGGTGTCAAGAGCACCGCCTACGCGGAGAACGTGGTCGCCCTGCGATACGCGCATGAGCGGGGCGCATCCGAGGCGGTGTTGTCGAACAATCGTGGTGAGTTGTGCGAAGGAACGGGCACGAACGTCTTCGTCGTCATGGGTGGTCGCGTCCTGACGCCCGAACTCTCTAGCGGCTGTCTCGCTGGCGTTACCCGCGAACTTGTCCTGGAATGGTGCGACGCCAGCGAGGAGACCCTTCCGTACTCGGCCATGTTTGAAGCGGACGAAGTGTTCGTTGTTTCATCGACCCGCGATGTGCACCCGGTCGGGTCCATCGACGACCGACGCATAAGTGCACCTGGCCCGGCTACGGCCGAGGTCATGGCTCAATTCGCTGCGCAATCGGCCGTTGACCAGGATCCATGACACCCGCCATTGACGCGATAGCCGGTGTCTACGGCAAGCGAATGGGGAGGGCCCGCAAGCGCGGACCCTCCCCATTCGCCAATTCGACTAGCGGTAGGTCCGAGAGATGAAGAACGGACCGAAGTTGCCGGTTGCCGGAGCAGACCCGACGACAGTGCAACTTCCCGCGCGCACCTTGCGCAGCCGCACCGCACCACTTGAGGGGTACACCAAGCGGCATCGGCTGGCACCCCTGGTGACGCGCCAGTTGATGGTCTCACCCGCGCTCGTGGTTCCCTGGTTGGCGGTTTCCAGGGTGATCGTCCGACCCTTGCGGACGAACCCGGAGTTCGGGATCGCCAAGCGAGCCGTCTGAGCGCCCGACGTCAGCGCCAGGGTGAATGTCACCGTTGCCGGCGTGAATCCGCGGCCACCGGGGGAGGCAGCGGTAACCGTGCAGGTGCCGCTGGTGCCCGTGACCGTAAACGTGGTGCCGCTGAGCGAGCATCCTGCACCGGCCTCGGTCAACGTTGCCGTTGCGCCAGAGGCGGTCTGGACGCCTAGGACGTACGTGGCCGGGGGCAGGGTGGTGGGTGCCGTGGTAGACCACGCAGCGGTCGCGCCAACAGGCTCGATGGTGATCGAGTCAGTGCCTCCGGCTGGTTGCACGGCCACCGTCTGGGAGGTTGTGCCCGTCTGGCCGGTGTTGCCCGTCCAGGTGACGGCGAGGGCCACGTTGCCCAGGGCGGTCGGCGTGTAGGTGACGCTTGCGGTTCCCGGTGCCGTGACCGGTACCGCTGCACCGATGGCCGCACCATTGGCCGTGAACACCACTGATCCGGCGTAGGACGGGATGAACACGGTGGCCGTAAGTGTGGCGGGAGATCCCACGAACAGCGGTGGCACTGAGATGCCTACCGCGGTGCCTGACGCCGTTACCACGATGTTGTCGGGTGCGCTGGTGCACGCGTTGTTGCAGACCGCGGGCTGTACGCCGCTAACGCGGGCCGGGCTGTAGGTCGCAACGATGTTCACCGAGCCAAGGCCGGTTGGCGTCCAAGCCAGGGTGGCGGTGGGTGGATTTGCGTTGGTCAGGTTTACCGGGCCGCCGATGTTGGCGCCGCCCTGGATGGCGAACTGCACGGTGCCAGTTGGGCGGTACCCGCCGGCCGAAGGAGCAACGGTCGCAACGAGGTTGATTGGCTGGTTGATGGCGGCGACGTTGGGGGCGTTAACGGTGGTGACGACGGTCACCGGGTTGACGCTGACCGTCGATGATGCCGACTGGGGAGTACCACCCGGAATCACCGCGGTCACGGTGATCTGAACGGAACCGTTGAGAGCGGGGATCCAGGTGAAGCTGCCGGTACCACTGTCGGATGCGAACACCTGGTCCACGGGCTGGGCGGAGAAGTTGCTGGGCGCGAAAGTGATGGCCACGCTCGAATTCGGGGCGGCGCCCGTGAAGGCGACGGTGGTTGGCACGCCAACCGTGGGAGTGGACGGCGTGACCGTGATGGCCACGTCGGCTCGTGCGGGCGAAGCAATCACGAGGGAGCTGAACAGGAGCGCGAGGATGGCACTTATGCCCGTCACCCCGCGAGCCAGGCGTCGCCTGGTCGTGACCGGTTCTTTGGAGGTGGATTCGTTCATCTGTACTGCCTCTCCTGTGGAATAGCGGTGACCTTCGCTTGCTAAGGGCGAAGTTCGCACGCGCTCGTTGGAACAAGAATTGCAATGCTAGTGCGGCAGGATCCGGAAAGCGCGCCTCTGATGGCACCTGTTTGGGGGTCACGGTAGGGCGGATGCCGTCAATCACATGGCGGGGAACGACCCGCCAATGGTGATGGGGCCCGGCATACGCCAGACCCCATCACCGTGATCCCGACCTCGGTCGGGATCAACCGACCAATCAGCTGTAGGTGCGCTGAATGTAGAAGGGACCGAAGCCGCCAGCGGCACCTGCCACTCCGACAACCGTGCAACTCCCGTTCTTGGTCTTCTTCATCTTCACCGCGCCGTTGGCGGGGTAGGAGATCTTGCAGCGAGGCTTGCCTGAGACGACCGACCACTCGATGGCCTGGCCAGCGCTGGTCGTTCCCTGGGCGGGTGTTGCGAGGGTGATCGTCCTGCCCTTCTTGATCTTCCCTGAGTTCGGGATGGCCAAGTTGGCCGTCTGACCGCCCGCCCCGATCGCCAGCGCATAGGTCGCCGTGGCGGGGGAGTATCCGTTGCCACCGGCGGAGGCCGCCGTGAGGGTGCAGGTCCCAGAAGTTCCGGCCACGACCAGCGTGGTCCCGGTCAGAGTGCATCCGGCGCCAGCGACCGCCAGGGTCACCGGGGATCCGGAAGCAGTCTTGGTGACCAGAACGTAGTTTCCTGGGGCTACCGCATTTGAGCCACCGGCGTTCCACGGGGTTGGGTCGCCGTTGGGGTCAACCGTGATGGTGTCGACCTTGCCTTGAGCCTGAACCGTGACGGTCTGCGAGGTTGCCCCCGACTGTCCGTTGTTGCCCGACCACGTGGTGGCGATGGTGACATTGCCGAGCGCCGTCGGGGTGTACGTCACCGAGGTGACGCCGTTTGCACCTACCGGCATGGACCCACCTATACCAACGCCATTGGCCGTGAAGGCGATGGAGCCCGCGAACGAGGGGACGTAGACCGTCGCAGTGATGGTCACCGGGGTGTTGAGGTACATCGGCGGAACCGAGATGCCGACATTGGAACCGCTGGCGGTCACGCTGATTGCATCGACGGCGCTCGTACAGGCGCTGCCGCATGCGGCGCCGCCGCCCTTGGCCGGGATGTAGGTCGCGACGATGTTGACCGTCCCGAGGGAGGTTGGGGTCCACGACACGGTTGCGGTGGACGGTGTCGCACCATTGAGCGCTACCGGCTGCCCGATGTTGGCCCCGCCCTGGATGGCGAATTGCACCGAACCGGTCGGGCCGTACGTGCTCCCGCCGTTGGCAGCGACCGTTGCGGTGAGGGTTACGGCCTGGTTGACGCCAACCACATTCGGTGCGTTGACCGTGGTGGTCGTCGCGACCTGGGCGACGCTGCCCGAGGTGTTCCCGGTCTGCAGGCCGTCGGGTGACGTTGCCAGCGCGGTGAAGCCGCCCGTGGACTGGGGAATCCACGTGCCGGTTCCGGAGCCATTGCCGCTCACGCCGATGGTGATCTGCTGCGTAGCGCCATTGTTGAAGGAGAAGACGACGCTGGCCTGGGCTCCCAGCAGGGTCGACGATGCGCCGCTGATGGCGACGTTCGTGGGCATTCCGACGACGGCCCCCTGGGCAACCGACAGGGTGAGGTTGTTGTCGGCCCGAGCTGGTGTGGCCGCGACTGCGGCGGATCCGATCATCAGCGCAGCGGAGGCTGCTCCGACGACCATCCGGCGCCAGGTGCGCCGAGGTGTTGAGTCATGCATCAAGGGGACTCCCTAGGTTGACGATCGCCCGAATGGGCGCTGGCGAACGGGTCTTGTCCGTCAGGTTCAGACCGATGCATGATAGGCATCCTCCCGGTTCGGTACGGTGCGACTGGTGGTTTTCCCGCGCAGGTGAGCGACACGGGGCAACTGCTACGATCCTTGCCTTCGGGCGATTGGCTCAGTGGTAGAGCACTCGCTTCACACGCGAGGGGTCACTGGTTCGAACCCAGTATCGCCCACCGAAGCAATCCGCCTGACGAG
>JAULZL010000395.1:14065-21594 GCA_032117355.1 Candidatus Nanopelagicales bacterium | reverse complement strand
CCCCATCGAACTGGCGAAGGCGAGTGCGAAGGATGCGACCGTGACGCCCGCCACCAGCGAGATCGGTCCGAACCGCAGTGTTCCCCGGCGGCGGCCGGCGTACCAGCCAAGCGCCAAGAGGGCAGGGAATACGAGGTAGAACTGTTCCTCGACAGACAGAGACCAAGTATTGAGAAGCGGATTCGATTCAGCCGACGAATCGAAGTAGCCACCCACGGAGCCAGCAGCAACGAAGTTGGCCGAGAGAAGCATTGCGCCCAGCGCAGTTCTCACGACGGGAGCCTGCCCCCCAATCGGGGAGAGGACGATCGCTGATGTGACCACCACAACGCTGACCATGACTGCAAGCGCAGGGGTCAGCCGTTTGAACCGGCGAACGTAGAACTCGCGAAAGCGGATTCGCCCGGCCCTGAGCCATTCGCGGTGAAGCATCGCCGTGATGACGAAACCGGAGATGACAAAGAAGACGTCTACGCCAACGAATCCGCCGGGTACCGGCAGGCCAGCATGGAACACGATGACCATGAGGACCGCGATGGCTCGCAGCCCCTGGATATCCCGGCGACGGCCACCCAAGGCGGCAAGCGACTGAACTCCGTCCGCTTGCGGCGACAGCCCAGTCATGCAACCCCCTCTTGGCGCGCAAGCCCGCTGAATTCGGACGTCAGGCTATCGGGGGCCAAGAACCGTTCTACCGACAGGATCAGTCCCGCGGTGCGCGTCATCTTCGAGACCACTCTTGGCATCAAGGGAGAAACGCCCAACACAAAGAATCAGAGAATCCGGTGAAGAGTGATGATCGGTCAGCACAGGACCTTGACTTGACGCGACGCTTAGCCCCTACTGCGCTTCATCCATGACCGACGTTCTATCCGACCTCGATCACGCAAACAATATCGCCAACTTCGTATGTCACGCCGAGCTGAACCGCGATCGACGTGACGACGCCGGCACATTCAGACTCCAAAGTCGATTCGACCTTGTCTGTCTCAACGTCGATGAGCGGATCACCAACCGCTACCACCTGCCCGACCTCGACATGAATAGCTGAAACATCGACCTCGACCGTTGACATTCCGTATTTGGGGATGCGAACTTCCGTCACAGGACTCTCCTCACCGTTGCGTGTACTCGATCACCTTGGACAGGGCCTGAACAATCTGCTCGCGACTTGGGACAACTGCGCGCTCCAGTTCCACGGCAAAGGGAACGGTGGAATCTGCCCGGGTAACTCGCACCACTGGCGCCTTGAGGACAGCAAATGACTCCTCGGCAACAGTTGCGCATACCTCTGCGGCGAAGCCACAGGTCCGATTGGAGTCATCAACGACAACGAGTCGACCTGTTCTCGCCACGGACTCACTGAGGAGTCGCCAGTCGAACGGATAGATGCTGCGAGCGTCAATGACTTCCGCATCGATTGACGTGCCGAGTTCGTCTACAACCTCCAGCACCTCGTGGACGAGGTGTCCCACAGCGAGAACTGTGACGTCACTCCCTGACCTGACAATGGATGCCTGCCCAATCCGGCCTACGAAATCCAGTGGAACTTCCGCACGACGATGAAGACAGGCAGCGGGCGCAAAGATCGCAACGGGGTCATCATCCCGAATGGCCGCTCTCATGAGGGAGTAGGCATCACTCGCATTTGACGGAACCAGCGTCTTGACGCCCGCGTGCGCCAGGATGCTGTATGGGTGGTCGGAGTGCTGGCCGGCCAGACCCAGACGCGCACCAGAGCCGGGGAAGAGGTACGTCACCGGCACTTGAGTTTGCCCACCGGTCATGAGACGAATCTTCTGAGCTTGATTGACAATCTGGTCGAAGGCGACGTAGAGAAGCGTTGGAATCTGGTACTCCACAATCGGTCGCCTGCCAGCCATTGCTGCGCCGGTTGCAAAGCCCGTGAAAGCCGCTTCAGAGATCGGCGTGTCCCGAACTCTGCCCGGGAAGGACTCAGCGAGTCCAGCGCTGACAAACCGTAGAGAGTGTTCAACGTCTTCGCCAAGGTAGATGACACTTGGATCTTCGCTCATTTCATCTCTGACAGCCGCCGCCAGTGCCTGCTGGTATCGCATGACGGTCATGAGGTCCCCCAACGAACGAGCGTGGGTGAGGAGTAGAGGAAATCGAGGGCAGATTCTGGTGCCGGTCGTATACCGGCCATCGCCAGGTCAAGGGCCTCCGCAAGAATTGTGTCTACTCGGTTGTCAATTGCGCTAACGGTCTCGGGGGGTACTCCCGAATCAGCAAGTAGCTCAATGCCACGGAGCAGGGGATCGCGAAGCCGCCAGAGGTCGATCTCCTCCTGAGTTCGATAGGAGAGTTTCATCGTCGACTCTGCCGTGTGGTGCCCGACGAATCGGTAGCACTGACAGTCGAGAAAATACGGTCCAAAACCGTTCCGCGCCCAAGTGATCGCCTCGGTCGCCGCCGCGCTCACGTCTGCAACGTCCATGCCATTAACAGTTCGTCCGGGGATGCCGAAGCCGGCCGCACGCTCAACTGGGGTGACCGACGTTGCCCGACTCGAGGGCATGGTCACCGCGTATCCGTTGTTCTCACAGCAGAATACGACGGGCAGGCCCCAAACCTTTGCCAGGTTCATCGACTCCAGAAGGACCCCCTGATTCAGAGCGCCGTCACCGAAGAACGCAACCGCGATGCGGGTTTCCGGTCCGTCCTGAACTGAACTCGCCCCCAGTGCGAATGGAACCCCTGCCCCGACAATTCCATTGGCTCCATACACTCCGAGCGATACATCAGCGATGTGCATGGAGCCACCGCGACCCGCATTCAGTCCGGATTCGCGGCCAAGCAGCTCGGCCAACATGGCAGCGGGGGATGCTCCTCGAGCGAGGAGGTGGCCGTGTCCTCGGTGAGTCGAGGTGAGTACGTCGTTCGGACCCAACGTGGCGCACATGCCAACTGCCACTGCCTCTTGACCGATGTACTCATGTGTGACCCCAGCGATCTCGTTCTTGTTGACGAGTCCTACGACCATTTCTTCAAAGGAGCGAATCAACCGCATCGATTCGTAGGCATTCAGCAATTCAGACTGTTTCACGCAACTCAACTCCATCACTGGGTTCGACAGGAAAACGGGGCTCCGCATCGTTAAGCACCGCGATAGCGTCTGAGATTGCCTGACGCCTGATGTCGGCTAGGGCTTCAGTGCTGAATGCCGCAGAGTGCGGTGTCAAAATTGCGCTATCGCAAGCCAAGATCGGATGACCCGCCGTAATTGGCTCGGTCTCGAGCACGTCGAGGCCAGCTCCAGCAAGATGGCCGTTAGCGAGGGCCTTGGCTACTTCGAACGAGTCAACAAGCGAGCCGCGGCTTGTGTTGATCAGAACAGCACCTTGTTTCATCGCTGCGATTTCAGCGGCGCCAATGAGCGGCGCCCTGCCAGCCGCCGCTGGAACGTGTAGAGAGACATAGTCCGACCCTTCAAGCAGGGCAGTCAGGGACGGGCTTCGATGGACACCAAGGTGAACGAATCGCTCCGTGTCAACAAAGGGGTCGAATGAAGAAACCTCTATGCCGAAAGCGGTTGCCTTGCGGGAGACCGCCGATGCGATGCGCCCTAGACCAACGAGGCCGAGGCGTGAGCCTGACAGGCGCCTCATGGGGTGCAAATCTCGGGAACTCGGCCACTCCAACATGCGGACGCGCTGATCGCTGACTCGAAGCTTGCGTGCACATGCCACCAGGAGGGCGATTGTGTGGTCACTCACCTCCTCGTCCGATGCGCCAGGCACGTAGGTGACTCGAATCCCACGGCGCGAGGCAGCGGCCATGTCGATGTTGTCCGTTCCTGCTCCGCATCGCGCGAGGACACGAAGCCTGGGAAGGGCCACAAACACCTCGTCTGAGTACCAACCTCCCCAGGCAAGGCACCCAACAGCGTGCTGACTCAACGTCGAAAGGTCGGATATCGACCGGCCCGCTACCTCGAACAGGTGAAAACCCGCTTCAGCCGCTAGGTGTCGGTCACCATCAGACAGGGGAAAGCGATCGGCGTCGGGGCAGATAATCCCGTCTCTACCACCGTTCACTTCATACCTCCGATCCGCTCTCTGAGTCCGTCTGTCTGGCTGTCAGACAGGTACTGTATTGAGGGCTTCCATGGCTGTCAATGGCTTCAGGAATGGTGCTCGACAGAGGGCCGGTCGGGCGCGACCACCGAACCACACCCGTGAGTTCCTCCCTCTGCGCCCCCGGTATGGCCGGACCACACGTGTCCTACTCGCTTCCGTCGATTCCGCTGGGTGCCACAACGGCCAAATCCCCTCCGACGAAGGGAACCCTGACGGCTATCGAGGGATCCAGAGCTTCGATAGCCATGGTGAACTGGTCGACGAGTCGATCTCTATCAGCGGTCGACTCCGACTCCCAGAGCCCGAAGTGCATCGGCACCACGCAGGCCGGGCGAAGTTGCGCGACGAAGCACGCCGCTTCAATCGGATTCATGTTGCCGCCCGTTCCATTGATCGAGACGAGTGCCGCAGAGAGCGCACCGCGGTCTCCCGCCTGAAGCAAGGAGCGGTCGTACTCAGTGTCGCCCGAGTGGTAGACGCGTTCCCCCGCCATCTCAACGACAACGCCGATGGCATCCTCCGCGAGGAAACCGGGAACCAGGTGGCGGGCCGGGGTTGCGGAAATAGTCATTCCCTCCACATCGATGGATTCACCTGCCGAAAGGGGGATGAACTGTTCTGACGGCAGGCCTCGACCCGTGAACCGAGCCTTGCACGAAGGTGGGCCGACGAAGGTGATGCCGCGCTCAGCAAGGGTCGCAGCCGAGTCCTGGTCGAAGTGATCCTCGTGCCAGTGAGTCGCCACGACCACGGATGCTGGGAGCTCCATGGCCGTGTAGACAGTTGGGTGCGCTCGCCTCAGGCCGTACAGGGTTTCGCAGCCGTCACTCAGGTACGGATCGATGGCCACGGCGCCACTAGGGCCCGTGATGAGAAAGCCCGCGTTCAGTAGCCACTCGATTCGAAGCAAGTCGGCCACCTGGCTTTGGTTATCGGACACTTCCTTCGTCCCCTCTCAGAGTATTCGTGACGTTAGGCCGCCGTCCGCGACCAGCGCAGACGCGGTAATGAATCGGGACTCCTCGCCAAGAAGGAATGCTGCGATAGGCGCCACCTCACTCGCAGGTGCAATTCTGCCGATGGCGTTCGCGTCAAACGTCAGATTGAGGGCCTCTGCTGATCCTGCCTCCTCGATTGCAGCAAGAGTGATGCGCGTGCTGACGGAACCGACAATGACTGAATTGGCTCGAATGCCATGGGGCGCATAGTCGATGGCGATCTGACGAGTAAGAGCGACCACTGCTCCCTTGCTCGCGGCATAGGCGGGCTGACCTGACGCAGCGGCAACTGCGTGAACTGAGGCAATGTTCACAATCGACCCACCACCCGCAGCCTTCATTAGTGGCACAGCGCCTCGACAAACGAGGAAGATTCCCTCGACATTGACCGACATGACGCGGCGCCAATCAGCGAGCGATAGTTCTTCGATCGTCGCAGGTGGGGGATAGATCCCAGCGCAGTTGACGAGGCCCGTGACGCGAATGCCTTGCTTCGCCAGCCCATCGAAGAACTCTGTGACCGCAGGCTCGTCAGTGACGTCGATCTCGGCAAAGCGAACGTCTGCTCCTTGGCCGGCCGAGGTAACGAACTCCTCGCCATCAGTGCCGTCAAGCCCTACGCCGAGTACACGCCAACCACGCTCGAGCAGAAACTCGCTCACTGCTCGACCAATTCCGGTTGCCGCTCCCGTGACGACAACCCATCCGGGTGACTCGCGAGGCTTCACGATCCGGTTGCCTCATTCAATCCAGAGGCGCCGACAGAAACGGTGGCCGAACGGAGGATTCGCTCCTCGTCCCCCTCTCCGCGGAGAAACTCGTCAACGATTTCACCGGAACTCAAAACCAGGACCCGATCGCTCAGGCCCAGGAGCTCATCAAGTTCACTAGAGACAACGATGACTCCAATGCCTTGCATCGATAGTTCCGAGATCTGCTGGTAGATCTGTTGCCGAGTTCCCACGTCCACTCCCTTCGTGGGCTCGTCAAGGAGCAGCACTTGAGGTCCTGCTGCCAGAGTGCGGCCCAAGAGGAGTTTCTGCTGGTTCCCTCCGCTGAGGTGGGTCACCAGTGAATCCATGCTCGGGATCTTCACCTCGAACTTCGAGGCAACTGAAGCCGCGAGTGACCGCTCAGACTCGCGATTGATGAACCCCAACCGGGAGGCCTGGGCAAGGTTTCCCAGGGAGATGTTCTGCGCAACAGGTAGGTTGAAAAGCAAGCCTAGGGACTTTCGATCCTCCGTCAGCATGCCGATACCCGCCGCCCGAGCGCTCTTGGGGTTTCCTGGCTTCACCGTGGTCCCGTCAACGACAACCTCGCCCGTGCGTGAGGTCTCGCCGAAGAGTGCTTGCAGCAGTTCCGTTCTTCCAGATCCGAGGACCCCGGCGATGCCCAGGATTTCACCCCGGCGCAGCGTGAAACACGCGTCCTTGACGGAACTACCTCCGCCCAGCGACGAGGCAGAAGACACGTTCGCACAGCGCAGGATGACCTCTGATCCCTTGAAGTCCCGACCTGGATACAGTTGGAGAACCTCGCGACCAGCCATTGCCGAGACGATTCGTTTCTCTGTGAAGTCCATTCGAGTCAAGGATTCGGCAATCCTGCCATCCCTGAGCACCGTCGCGTTATCGCAGATCTCCATGACCTCGCGGACTCGATGGGTGATGAAGACGATGGCGAGGCCTTCATCCGCAAGGCTCCTGATGACACGGCACAGTGCTCGTGCTTCTCTCTCTGAAAGGGAGGTCGTGGGTTCATCGAGGATGAGGACATGCGGGTCGTTGGCGAGCGCCCGAGCGATCATCACCATTTGCCGACGTGCAGCACTCAGTTCGCCGACCTTACGCCGCACATCGAAGGTCAATCCCAATCGATCGAGCACCGCTTGTGCTCTCAATCGGGCATGGCTTCGCCGGAAGATGATGCCGCGAGCTAGTCGGCCGGCGAGCACATTCTCCGTAACGTCAAGTTCGTCGACGACGTCGATCTCTTGGGGGACGTAGCCAACGCGAGCTATGCGAGCGGATTGCGGGGAGGGGAAGCGCGCAACCTCTCCATCGATGGAAAACTCCCCCTCGTAATCACCTTCTGGGTAGATGGCAGTGAGGATCTTGACCAACGTGGACTTGCCGGCACCGTTCTGGCCGAGGACACCATGGACTTCACCCGGGTAGACATCAAGGGTCACGGCATTCAGCGCCAGCGTCGCTCCGAATGACTTTCCCAATCCCCTAATCGAAAGCGCCGGCGACCGGCTCACGATGCCTCCTCGTTTGAGATTGCTATGAATGAGTGGGCGGGTGGGCCCTTTCGCACAAGAACCCACCCGCACACCATGCGTGCCCTAACTGCTCGGTTGGCTACTGCCCGGCCGAATCGAGGATCGCGTAGTAGGAATCAAGATTGGCCGTGGTTACGACCGGTG
>JAULZL010000395.1:0-14055 GCA_032117355.1 Candidatus Nanopelagicales bacterium | reverse complement strand
TCGATCAGGTTGAGGTACTGGACCTTCTCACCCTTGGCCAACTGGCTCGCGAGATCGGCGATCATTGCGCTCTCTTCGTAGAGCGGCTGCGCAACGAGGCCGTAGACCGAGCCATCCTTGACAAGATCCAGGTTCTGGCGAACGTAGTCCACACCGATGATCGTGAGGTCGCGACCACTCGTCCGCTTCGCTCCCGCCCACGTTGCAGCTCCTGCGCCAGTCGTGGAGAAGGCTCCCGATACATCCGCATTGCCCTGGAGGATGCTCACTGCCTTGGCTTGGGCCGCCGACGGGTCAAAGCCCTCCTCCTGCGGCTGCAAGACCTTGATGTCAGGGAAGTCCTTGTTGAGGGTTTCAGTGAATGCCGCACTGAGCGCATCCTCCGACTGGTTGAAGCTTCCCTGAGTCACAGCGACAACACCCTTACCGCCCAGAGCCTCTCCCATGGCCTTGGCAGCGTTCTGCCCCGCCTTTTGGATGTCCTGGCCGGTGGCAGCCGCGAGGCCCTTGATGGAGCCTTCCTCGGGAAGCACGTGCCAGGTGACGACCGGGGTGCCGGTGGCAGCGATCTTCTCCATGTACGAGTTGATCGACGGGTCCGGTCCGTAGATGGCCACCACGTCGTAGTCCGTGGTCGCGATGGCAGCGTCCGCTAGGGCAACGCTCGCCGGAACGTCGTAGCTCGTGGCGCTTGGGTTGCCCACGACATCGCACGTCAGGCCATCTGCCTTGCACTGCTCGAGGAATCCAGCCTGCATTAACTGGTGGACCGGGTGCTGCAGCATCGGCTGGACCCAGAGGACCTTGGCCCCTTCTGCAACAGGCTCCGCGGGTGCAGCCGCTTCAGATGGAGCCGCGGCGCTGGATGCGGCCGCGGGCGCGCTGGATGCCTCCGTGCTGGAACTTGACCCACCACCACAGCCAGCCAGAGCGAGGGCTCCGGCAACCGCAGTCACCGCGATCATTGTCAACTTCAGATTTCGCATGTATCGTCCTTTATTTGGGTGATGGACGCGCATCCATCATCGGATCCTTGGATTGTCGATTTCCTCGGAGTTCTAGTGCATGGCCCCTCAAGCGGGGTGCATGCTTGGGATGCTGGTGGTCACCTCCTCTTGTCTCGGGGGTGACCCATCGCCAGGTCCTTGCGTGACCCGGGCGGCTTCACTCAAGATCAGACGCCTTCGAACAACGTCCAGGCCGACAGCGACGACCATGATCAGGCCGACTGCAACGGTCTGCCAGTTCGGACTGAGGCCCACAACGACGAGCCCACTTTGAACGACCTGCAAGAGGATGATGCCGGTAGCAGCCCCCAGGACGCTGCCAACACCACCGAAGAGGCTCACGCCACCAACAACTGCGCCAGCAACCACCAGGAGCTCCCAGCCGCTCCCGATAGCGGTCGTGGCAGTTCCGAGGTTGGCCATCACGAGGATGCCAGCGACTGCAGACAGGGCGCCCGTCAGGACGAAGCCCAGGATGCGATAGCGGCCCACATCGATGCCGACGAGGCGCGCCACCTGTGGGTTGCCGCCGATCGCGTAGCAGTTTCGTCCGGGGACACTGAAGCGCAGGAAGGCGTCGCCGAGGATGGCCAGGACGAGGAAGATGACGAATGACCACCCGAGCCCCAGGATGACTTCGACCTGACCGAAGTTCGTCACTCCGTCCGGAATCGGGTAGACCGGGGCGCCGTTGGTGATGACCTGGGTGAGGCCCTTGGCCACAAAGAGCATGCCCAGCGTTTGAATAAATGCTGGGACGCCGAGCCTGACGACCACGATGCCATTCACGAGGCCGGCCAAGGCGCCAACTAAGAGGCCCAATGCAAGTGCCATCGGAACCGCGATGCCCCACTCCATCATGGCCGTACCAGCGATGATGGCCGACAGACCCGCGACCGACCCAACACTGAGGTCAAACTCACCGCAGACGAGAAGCACCGTCTGTCCGATTGCGATGATGCCGAGATACGAGGCCGCGGTGAGCATGGCCCGAACGTTCGTGGAAGACAGGAAGGCGGGCTGCATGAGAAAGAAGGTGGCGACCAGAATCGCCGTAGCGCCTAGAACGCTAGCCTCGCTGTGCTTCACCAATCCCACGGTTGCGTGCCGCAGATTGCCAAGCCGATGTCGGAGCGCGGTCACGGGCCTCAACCTTTCGTTTATCCTCAGCTCCCCGCAGGCAACCTTGAGCCTGCGACGCGCACTGAACCACCGAACTATCTGCCTATCTGTCAGACAGGTACTGTGACCGGACAACGCATCCTTGTCAATGAAGTCTCCCGCCTTCGTTACCGAATTGTGATTTTGCGCCGCATGGTTGCATCCCTCCCTTAGGAGCATTGGTCAGGCAGCCAGGTAGGTATTATCCGCAGCACCGAGTCGAACAAGCCCAGGGGACACATGGCTATCCAGCGGAGCACTGCGACTGAAGCCTTGGTGCGTGAAATCGAGCGGCGCATCCAGACTGGCGATCTGCAGGCTGAGGAGCGCCTTCCCGGCGAGGCCACGATGGCCAAGGATTACGGGGTAAGCCGTCCCATCATCCGGGAGGCCCTCGGGTACCTCAGGGAGCGCGGTTACGTCTACACAATCAACGGCAGTGGGACGTTTGTTCGCCATCCCGATTCCGAGGCGGTGTCGACCGTCATCGAGCGGCATCTTCTCTTCTCAAGCAACCACAACATCTCCGTCAAAAACCTGTACGAAGCCCGTACGGCAATCGAGGTCACGTCCGCGAGGCTGGCAGCGGTTCGCGCAACGCCCGAGGACATCTCGGCCCTTGACGCTTTTCTCGCCGAGATGACGGACGGACAGGACGATCGGGCGCGATACGCAGCAGCAGACATGGGGTTTCACATTCGCATCGCACATGCGAGTGGCAACCCGCTCCTACCCGGACTACTCGCTCCACTCGCGCGAACCATCATCAGCGGGATGGTCGAAACTCACGCGACTCCAACCGGAGTTGCCGTCGGACTCGCCATGCATGCCAAGATCCTGGAGTGCGTGGCTTCCGGTGACGAACTCGGTGCAGCGGAGGCCATGGCCGAGCATCTGCAGGACTCCGAAAGCATCTTTCCCGAGACGCTCCTGGGCCGGTCGACCACCGCTCGAGATACTGAGTCTGACTGAATCCGCACATCCCTCCGGTCGCCCGCTACTCCGGCAGGATGCCGGATCCGGTCTGCAGCTCGACTTCCCACCGTGCATGTGATCCGGCGGGAACGTGTGCCGCAGCTCCACGAGCATGCGCCGAGTCAACTCGGTCGGTCACCGCGAAGGTCGGCTCGAGGGCAATCCACGTTTGCGGATTGACGGGTGGCCAGGCGCCCAGGTTGGTGCAGACCCCGATGAAGGGGATGTGCGTGGCATCCACCTCCATGCGAAGCCAAGGCCCAGCCTCTGGATCGGCAAGAGCCACCCAACCGGAGGACGGAGTGTCTACCAGCACCTTGTCCGTCACCACACCACACTCGGACGGATCCGAGAGATCCCATTCACGGCCGCCAGCACCCACCAGAGTCGGCCACGATCCGACCTCCGGGTGGCTCGGTACCGAGCCCTGGTTTGCCCCGGCGTGAATCCGCGGCCCTAGTCCGAACTCAATCCGATACGGCAATCCGGTCGGCATCACGATTCGGGTTCCTGGCAACACGGCAAAGAGCGGATGAGCACTCCACCCATGAACAAGGGTGTCTTCGGCCAGGTTCTCAAGTAGGTAGCGAACTCTGAGCCTGGATCCGGGCCCAAGGAGGAGGGTCCGTGTGAGCCTGCAAGCAAGGTGTGGAAGTTCGATTCGATTGACCAAGCCGTTCGGCACCAACTCTTCGCTCCACGGGCGAAACCAGACTTCCCCGTGATCTGCCAACGGCGTACCCGCCATTCGGCCGGATCCCGGGTAGCGGCATGCGCCGACGGTCGGGAAGCACTCATCGAATCCCGATAGATCACTTCGAGCGAAGTCGGGCGAGGGCCCCACGAGGCGAAGCATGGGTCGCCGTGGATCACGCCAGAGCCACTCTCGCCCAGTTCGCCGGTCGAGAATGGAGGTGATCTTTGCGCCCCGCTCAGGCACCACGGTGACGCTCAGTTCGTCGTTGGCGAGCCGTAGCGCCGGCCATCCTTGAGACTGCGTCGCCTCATGCATGCCGATTCCCAGTCCTACAGCAGGCTGCCACCGTTGACCTGCAGGACGGTACCCGTCACGAATGTTGACGAATCTCCTGCGAGGTAGAGGACACCAGCGGCAATGTCACTTGGTTGACCGAGTCGACGGAGCAAGGTTCGGTCCGCCGCTTCGCGGCGCGCTTGTTCGCTGGCCGCCTTCAAGGCTGGCGTATCGATTGGTCCGGGGCTGAGTGCGTTGACTCTGATTCCGTGGGGCGAGACTTCTCGAGCAAGGGATTTGGTGAATGCAATGACGCCGCCCTTCGCAGCCGCATAGGCGGCTGAGGGACGCACTGACCCGAACTCACCCGCGGTTGAAGAGAAGTTGATGATTGACCCATCGCCCCGTTCTATCATCTGCGGCAGGACGGCATGACATGCCGAGATGGCGGTCAGGAGATTCGCGGAGATCATCGTGTTCCACTGGTCTGGGTCGCTGTCGACGAAGTCAACGATCTGCCAGTAGCCAGCCACGTTGACGAGGACGTCGATCCGTCCCATGAAACTCAACGCCTCTGCGACAACAGAGCCAAACTCGGTCCGATCTGCGACGTTGGCCGCGAATCCCTTGACCTCGACCTCGGACTGAGTGCACTCGGCCGCAAAGGACTCAACTTCCGATCCAGGAATGTCAACAATGGCCATGGGACCCGCCCCTGCTGCCAGCAACTGAAGTACCGTCTCGCGGCCGATAGCACCTCCAGCGCCGGTCACGAGAACAGTCCGGCCATTCATCGACTTCATTCCTATCCCTTCATCTTTGGTTTTGGATACTTCCGTCTTCACGTCACGCGATCGAGCGCCTGACCAGCACGTCAGATCGCTCTTTGAAGTCCGGGCTCAGCGCCGCTCCGAGTCCAGGCTTGGTGGGGAAGGACGCAACCCCCCGATGGATAGGAAGCGGCGTATTCAAGACATCCAGGTAGTAGCCGTCAACGAATCCACGGACCGTCTCGGTGGTGATGATGTTCGTCTTTGCGGCGCACAGGTGGAGGTTCGCTAGCGCTGTCACTGGTCCGGTGCAATCGTGCGGAGCCACCGGCAGGTGATATGTGTCGGCCAGATCGCAAATTCGCGCAGATTCGGTGATACCCCCCGTCCACGCAACATCGAGCATGACTATTCGCGCGGCATTCGCTTCAAGGACATCCCGGTAGGCGTAACGGGTAAATAGCCGCTCACTCACCGCCTGAGGCACTCGTGACTCCTGCGCAAGACGTCTAAGGTCGTTCACACTGTCCGGTTGGATTATGTCCTCGACCCACATCACATCGTAGGGTTCCAAAGCCTGCAGTATCCGAAGCGCGCAGTTGAGGTCCCACCTGGAATGCCCTTCGATGATGATCTCGATCTCATTGCCAACGGCATCTCGAATATCCCGGATCCGCGCAATCCCCTGGTCCAGATCCCTCGCCGAAAGGTAGCTTCCCGGCGGACCCATGGCCGACCATCCAGCTGGGCCCGTGACGAAGCCGCCTTGGATTTGCGGGGCAAACCTGTCGAAGGGCCACATCTTCATCGCCGTGATGCCCGATGCAAGGAGTTCTCGGGCCAGCCCCGCCGGGTCATCCCATGATCGGGTGGAGTCCTCGTACCCGCCTGCGTCCGCGCACGAACTGTAGATCTGAACTGAATCACGCACCGCCCCACCAAGCAGCGTATGAATCGGTCGTCCGAGCAGCAACCCTGCTATGTCCCATAGGGCAATATCGATTGCACTGAAGGCGCGCATTTCAGATCCTGCATAGCCGGAGAAGTTCGTGCAGGAAAAGAAGTTCCATGCATGCGTTGTTCTCGACTCGGCTGACTTGTTGAGGAGAAGGGCAGCCGCCATGTCATGAATGATCGCCTCAACGGCGCCCGCCTGGTAGAAGGTCTCGCCGAGACCCACTGCTCCCGAAGCCGTTTCGACCTCCACCCACAGGCAATTGGGCTGCTGCCGCCAGCGGTAGGTGTTTATCGCCGTGATCCGACCGGCATCGCTCATCGTCCCAGCGAGGTCAGCATGTTGTTGTTCCGTACTCAAGACGTGACTCCTTCGACATCGAGACGGTAGAAGTGCTGCCAGCGTTCTATTGGATCTCCGAGAGCGCGCGAGCCCAAACCTCGTCACCTGCACGTACGTAATGCACCTTCTCGTAGGCTTCAATACTCGGTGCGCCCTTGCCTGGAAGCGTGTCGCAGACGATCGCATGCGGTCGATTCGACGAGCCCCGGGTCTCGGCAAGAACTGCTCTCAGCGCAGGAACGTCGTTTGCGTCGACACGTTGGGTGGCAAAGCCAAATGCAACAAGCTTGTCCTCAAGAGGTTCAATACCCATCACCTCGGCGGGGTCACCATCGGCCTGCATTTGGTTGTTGTCGATCAGGAGAACCAGGGACCCGATTCTGAAATGCGCAGCGGACATGATGGCCTCCCAGACTTGACCCTCCTGTAGTTCACCATCGCTGACGAGGCAGAAGGTGCGGGCATCCGAGGAACGGAGGCGATCAGCAAGGGCGAAGCCAATCGCTTGAGATAGCCCTTGACCGAGTGATCCGCCAGTAATCGGGAAGCCGGGGATGCCGGCGAGCGGACTTTCCTCAATCCGTGACCCATCCATTCCATAGGTCTCCAACTCGTCGTCCTCGTACTCGCCCAACTCGCCAAGGGCCGAGAACACGGCGATCGCACTATGTCCCGTCGACAGGATCAACCTGTCGTGGAGGGAGCCGTCGGGGTTACGGCGCATCTCGTCGAAGTACAAACTGGCCATGAGGTCGCTGAGCGCCAGTCCCTGACCGACGTAGCCTTGTCCGCGGCCACGACACATCGCGATGCAGCGCCGCCGGAGCGAACGGGCAATCTGACTCACCTCCGCGTCAGTCTTCATGACGCGTGCCCTTCGACGTAAATGCGCGCCGCAATGGCATCGGCGGTGAGACCAAGGTCGGCTCGGATATGGTCGAGCGATCCGGCGGGAGCCCAGACATCGGGTACTCCCAATGCGACAACTCTCACGCCGAGTCCTTCCGCCGCCACCACCTCAGACACTGCAGACGCGAGTCCCCCGATCGTTGAGTGGTTTTCTATCGTGAAGATCGTTCGGTGCCTTTCGGCAACGGCGAGAATCGACTCGGAGTCAATGGGCTTGAGCGTGGGAACATTCAGCACCGAGAATGACTGACCAGACCGCTGTAGGACCTCTCTCGCATCGAGAGCCCAGGACGTGCCCAGCCCAGTGGCAAGGATGGCGCCGTCATCACCCGCCGCGACGAGACTGGCGCGGCCGAGCAAGAAATCGAAGCCTTCTGGTGCGAATCGTTGCTCGACCAACCCGCGGAGTCCCCGCAGGTAGACCGGGCCATCGTGAGCGGCCGCCGCGATCAGGGCAGCATCCTGTTCGGTCGCATCACAGGGATCGACAACGGTCATGCCCGGGATCTCACGCATGAGGGCAAGGTCGTCGGTCGCCTGGTGTGTTGCGCGAAATGGTGTCGTTATGCCCGGGAGGAATGCAACGACTATCGCTGGACCCGTCACTCCGGTTGCCAGGGCCATTGATACCTGGTCAAAGGCACGCCTGGTGGCGAACACCCCGTATGTAACTGCGATCGGCAACAGGCCAGACTTCGCGAGACCGCCTGCAATCCCGATCATGTTCTGTTCGGCCATGCCGACCTGGATGAATCGGTCGGGAAATGCCTTTCGAAATGGAACAAGGTCGGTGTACTTGCTGAGATCGGCACTCAGGACAACGACGTCTTCTCGCGAACGCCCCAGCGCTACCAAGGCATCGGCGAACGGCGCTTGCCGACTTGCACCACTGACCATCATGGGCATCCGAGACCGAAGGAGCTCGAAATGGCCCTCGCGAGTCAGGGTTGCGTTGGCCTCTCTGACTGTCATACAGGTGAGCCTAGAGTTCGAAAATGATCGCTGTCAATGATGTGGGCCGGGAACCTTCTCGTGCCCGATCCGTCTAGGCGCGAAGTGCGGTTAGCAGCGCGGCAATGAAGGCATTCGGGCCGCCTGAGAAGTCGACGAGCAGGGCATCTGGCTTGAGGGCGGCAAGCTCTGCCGGAGCGGTGGTGCCAGTCGCAACCGAGATAACGGGGAAGCGGGCCGATCGAGCGGCCGCGATGTCCAGCGGAGTATCGCCGATGATGATCGGACGGATAGTCGGGTCGATTGCCAGGCTCCCGGCTGCGTCGGCGACGAGGTCGAATCGGCTCGCGTGCCGGTCACCGTAGAACCCGTCTTCGCCCAAGAAGTTCGCCCCGAGTCCCGCGGATTCAACCTTCAATTCTGCCCGTCGAGGGGTGTTGCCCGTTAGCAGGCGACTGGCGACCGGCGTGGACTGCAGTTCCGCCAGCAGTTCTGCGACCCCGGCGATTGCAGTGGACGGGAACTCCCGCAGGTCGTCGGCGGTGATCTGATCGAGTTGAGCCAGGGCAGCGGCAACGAGTTCGTCCGACGGATCTACGTGCATCGCGATAATCTCGCCCACAATCTGCCGGTCGGTCTTGCCGGTTCCGGCCATCACTGCCTCGGCCGATACGTCGAGCACCAGGCTGACCGCATGAGCATGCCGATCCCTTGCGCTGGGTGCGTGCTCAACCAGGGTGCCATCGATATCCCACAGCAGGCATGCACCCTGAAGATCCGCACGAATCTCGGTCATCGGGTCAGCTGGCCCTTCGCCAGCCGCATCCATATATATGTGATGTCATGCCTGCGGCGGTCCCCAGAAGAACATGTCAAAGCGGTCGGCACCGGCCGCCTGGGCCTCGGCGTAGGTGAAGGCCCCGTCATAAAGGGCGTCCTCAAGGATGATGCCGTCCAAACCGTTCGGGACGAGCTCATGGAGGGCATGCAGGTCGCTGAGATGGCCGATACCACCGCGGGCCATGACCGGTCGGTTCGTGTGCGAGCAGAACTCCGCGAGGAGGTGCCGGTCGCCGTGCTTCCAGTGGTGGGCCTGGGCGTGGTCGGTGATGATGAAACGGCTGCAGCCTGACCGCTCAAGTTGGGAGGAGATCTCAAAGACGTCCGGCTGACGGATATCCAGCCCGACTGCGACCCGCTCACCCTGCGCCCGAACCACCACGCTCGCCCATGCCAGGTCCGCCGGGTTGATGACAATCCGGCTGGCGCCAGTCGCGAGTGCATCCGCCAGCGACTGGTCGTCGCGCACGTCACCGGAATACTGAAGGTGGGCGCCGCTGCTCACGATGTGGTGATGGTTTGCGGCCCGGCCCGCCACGGCATCCTCGTCCACCACGTGGATCCAGGCGGCGCCCTGGTTGACCCATGAGCCAATTGCCTGGGCGACGGTGCCGTGCTCGGTCGCCTGGCCGTAGCCCTTGGGTGCTAGTTGCGCCTTCCCCCCTGAAATGGTGACGACCGGAAGCAATGCGAGCGGGTACTTGGCCATGGACGAATGGTAGCCGCAGCCCTGCCCGATCCATGCCCACGACGACCGGTCAGCGGGCTGGCATCCGCATGCCGGCAGTTTCATCCTTACCTCTGACGCGACCTATTGCTGACGCAATCCGAAGTTCAATCGCCCGAAAGGTGGCAGGCATGTGGTGGACCCGGTCACATCGGACTTCCAGCAAGGGGCGCGCGAACGGGCAGAGGGTGACGGTTCTGCTGGTGGTGATCGGCCTATGCGCTGTCGCTTCTCCCTCTGCGCGCGCCTATGGGCCGGGAAATGAACCGACCATCCAGGTGAACCTCCGCGAGGGACCGGCGAATGTACAGGGCTCGAATTGGACGGACCCGGCGGACAGCAGTGTCACGGTCAGGGTGAACAGCGCGCTCATTGGGGACGCTGCCGTAAGCGGTGGGATGTTCACCTTTACCTTCCCCGAGGAGGCCGCAAGGCCATCTGCCGGTGACCTGATCACCGTGACCGGCACATCCGGATACGTTCGCAGTCTCACGATCACCGGCCTAGCCATCACCAGATTCGACTTCGTCGGAAACGCGCTGCACGGCAGCAAGGGGCCTCTCCCAAACTGGGGCGGCCTGATGATCGGTTTCGGCAATCAATTCCCCGGGACGGGCTACAGCCTGAGCCTGGCCGGCGATGGAACCACAGCCTGGAGCACCCCCGTCGACGTAAACCGGATCGACCTGATGGCTGGCGTGGGATCGATGCTGCGCCAACCTGAAGCCGACGGCGACGTCCTCACCGTGTCACGCCCAGTCCCGAACCCAACGATCCGGATCAGCCCGGTGGGCCTCAGCATGTGGGGATGGCTGCCCAACAGCATCCTGGACGTGACCTTGTTCAATGACCAGGGGCAGTCATACTCCCTGCAGGCAACGACTGATGCTAATGGCGAGAGGCAAGGCCTCGACAACATCGATGATCCGGAATGGGAGATCCTGAGGCCAGGTTGGAGCGTCGCGGTTTCAGGCAACTACCCGATTCGCGATAACGGACGGGTCACTAAGCGCATCTACTTCCCTGACTTGCCCCTACCCGTCGCTTCCGGCTTCGACGTATCAGGAGCGGTCACCGGGACTCTCGACTACACGCACGTCGGCGAAGGCAGCCTCGTGCGAGTGAACGGCCAGTGCGCCAACCTGCCAACTGACACGCCAGCCCAGCGGGTTGGCTTCGTCGCGGGGGGTGTCTACTCGGTGAGCTTCGACGAGGAGGTCGAGCAGCCCTGGGGGTTCGGTGGAGTGTGCACCCAACCGGTCTTCTACTTCTCGTCTCAGGCAACCGATCGTGATGGTGACGCATTTGAGGTCAACCAGTTCGCGGACTTCATGTTTGGTTACGACGCACCCGTCCTGCTTGCCGAGAGCCCGGTGCGCGAGGGTGAGCCCTTCAACTTGACCGGAACCGGATGGGATCTCAGCACCATTCGGATTCGACAATGCGAACTACTCAACGGCGGGACGACCGTCGGCTCCTGCGATCCAGGCACCACATTCGACACGAATACCTACCCCAACTGGCCTGACCCGCAGGTCCCTAGCGATCTACCGTGGCCCGACAGCATGGCCGAGTTCGCTGTCCAGCCCCTCGCCCAGCGGTTCCTTAACCTCGATGACGGTGAACGCTCAGTCGACTGCGCGAATGCTCCAGGAACCTGCGGGGTGGTCGCCTACGAGGTCTATCGACCGGGAATCACCACTTTCACCCCGCTCACCTATGAGCTTTCCGTGTGGGTCGATCTTGAGCTCACGCTTGATTCCACCGGGACGGTTAGCAGGGCATCCGGCAGTGCCACCATCACCGGAACCCTCGGGGCCAGTGCGTATGCGGAAGGTTTCGACAACATCCGGCTGTTCGGTGAGGTTCGGCAGCGACTCGGACGCAAGGTGGTGGTCGGCACCTTCGAGACTTGGGTGCCCAGCCCCGGAGCTGGGGAGGCCACCAATTGGTCAGTTGTCGTCGGCTCCACCAATGGCCTGGCATTCGGATCCGGTGCCGCTGAGGTCACGTTGTCGGCGGACTTCGGCCCCGAGGGCGGGCCAACGGATGGCGCCTATGTGCCACCGACGGTAATCAAGTTGGCGAAGGCCACTGTGCCGAGGCCACCGCGGGGCTAGTGACCATCTGACTGGAATTCACTCCCACGGCCTCCGAGAACGGGACGTGCTCGAAGGAGGCACGCCCTAAAGTCAGCACCCGTGGTTGTCATCCTGGCGCTATCGAGCGCCTTCATGAGCGGGGTCTGGAAATTTGGAACGGGCTCGATAAGTCGACGAGTTGCGTCAACCAGCATCATCCTGATCAGCGGGTCCGTTGCCGGTCTGGTCTACCTCGCATTCGGCGCACTGATCGGCGACCTGTCGTTCGATCGACGCGACCTCATTCCTGGTCTTCTGGGCGGGCTGCTCAATCTTTGCGGGAATCTGCTGATCCTCAAGGCATTCGCCACCGGCAAGTTAGGCGTCGCGTCCGCTCTTGGCACCATGTACGTACTTGTTCCCCTCACCTACTCCTTCATTCTCGGGGAGCCGATGACAGCCCTTTCCGGAATCGGTATCGCCGTGATGCTCGTGGGCCTCGTGGTTTTTTCCGCCGCAAAGGTCCAGCCCGAGCAATCCACCGGCGATCCCCGGAGGGCAATCGGGTTCGCGGTCGGAGCGGCCCTGATGTGGGGCCTTGCGGTGGTGGTTCTCGACATTGGATCGCGGGCAAATCTCTACGGATCGCTAGCCATCTCCGAGATCCCTCAGGTGACCATCACTCTTGCCGTCATCGTGGCGATGAGGTCCTTCTCCGGTCTCAAGTCTCGAGACCTCCCTCTCTTAGCCGGGACGGGCCTAGCTCTGAGCCTGGCCAATATCGCCCTCTTCACGGCAGCAAATGAAGGAGACATCGGAGTGGTATCGATTCTTGCCGGTCTCAGCCCAATAGTCACCGCTGGTCTGGCCCGGTTAGTCCTCAAGGAACGCATGAACCGATCCGAGATCATTGCATTGGTCGTGGTGCTGGCCGGTACGGGCATGGTCGTCGCTTAGCGACACTGGAGGATGGCTGCTCGCTACGGCCGCTGTAACTCCTTCATCAAGACGAACATCTCGCTGGAGATCTCCATCCCATCGACCACCCGGCCGAGCTTCAGCGAGGCAAGCGCGTGGCTGGCCTGGGAGACTGACCGGCATGAACCATGCCCGCCTCGGTTGGGTGCTGGGTGCCGCGAGTTCGGTTGGCGCGGTCTTCCTCCTACTCGCAGGCAGTGACCTTCCACCACCTTTGGCCTTCCTCTGGGTCGTCGTCGCGGCCGTCCCCATCATGGCTCTTGTGCGAGCGCTCGTCCCGCCCCTGCTGCGGCTACGCGATCGGTCAACTCGCGGACGTGCAGTACTCGTAGCAATCGGTGTCGGTTCGGGAGTGGGTGTCGCACTTGCCGCCATTCTTGTCCTGCTCGGTTCCGGGGAGCCGACTGCTCCGACCGCGACTGCCCTTGAAGTCGCCATCTTCATCGCCGTGGCCGGCGCAGCAGGCACCGGCGCCGCAACGGTCATCGCCGTCACCGCCATCGTTAGTGCCTCAAGAGCAAGGCCGACCGTTGCCTTCCTCGTCGCTGTTGCACCCGGCGCCTTCGTCTCGGTGGCTGCTGTAGGCGTGATAGCCGCACGATTGTCAGATTGAGGCGAATGTCGGAGGCGCACCACTACATGGGGAACTTGCCATCGATAGGTTCGAGGAACTCGACTCGGTAGGAGTCAATCAGATCTTCACGCTCCGCGAGGAACGTCCGCGTGTGCGAGTA
This sequence comes from Candidatus Nanopelagicales bacterium, assembly GCA_032117355.1. GTDB lineage: Bacteria > Actinomycetota > Actinomycetes > S36-B12 > S36-B12 > REEB460. Next base: position 652 of record JAULZL010000395.1, on the reverse strand, counting down.
CTCCTCGTGAGCCACGAAGGCTTCTTGGTCGGCGTAGATCTCCACGAATACCCGTGACCATGGGGCATCGTCCACCCGTGAGGTGAAGTAGAGAAGAGTGCCGCCTTCCTCCTCTCGGATCCCTTGTAGAGTCCGTGCCACGAGAAGATCGAATTGGTGAACGCACTCCGGCCTCAACTCGAACCTCACCACGAGCGCGAACATGCCTGCCCCACTTTCTCCTCGATGCGAGTGCCCTGTAGTTACTTCACCACATCAGCATCCCAAGGGTGATCATCGGCGAATCAACCGGCCATGTCGGTGCATAGAGCGCGAAATCGCCTGCTCAATCACCCACCGGCGCAACTCGATCATCGGCACCGCTGTTAGTGGTGCCCGATCCACAGCAATACCGCACGAGAAGGCAATCGAGTGCACGGTACTCGAAGTCGGAGTCAGCAACCGCAGGCGCACGGTGCCCGTCGGTGCCAGGCTGGCGAGCAAGGCCGCAAGTTCCTCGTCCGTCTGCGAGTCGGCAAAACTCACGACGACGCGAACGCCGGTCACTCCCGCGATCATCGTCACCAGCCGGACAGCAGGGTCATCAAAGGTCTCAGCCCTGACGACCACTTGGTCCAGAGGCTGGTAGCGCAGGATGTTGGCCTCAGCGTCC
>JAULZL010000394.1:0-8642 GCA_032117355.1 Candidatus Nanopelagicales bacterium | reverse complement strand
TGTGAACGTGCTCGGGTGCACGCTCCAACTCGGCGAACGGCGCGATCGCACGCCTGCATTCAGGGGCGAGCGGGTGCTCAACCTCGAGGAGCAGCGTCTTGTCACTCTGAACGATCAGTGGACCGTCGACCATCACGTACCTGCTTCCAGCATTGGATCGAGGCGACCTACGGCAGCGCGTACGTCAGCCAGGCACCGTCGCGACCGTTGGCGATTGGATCGCCAAGCATGGCCTGCAGGATTACCTGAGTTTGCGCGAGTGGGCCGGGCTCATAGCCGCGTAGGTCTAGGTGGATGGCGCAGAATCCTGCCTGCTTCAGTCGGGTGAGATCGCCTGGGGTGGGCGGCGTGGAAAGACTCGTCACGAAGGTGCTTGCCGAGGTGTCCCTGATCGACCCATAACTGAAGTTCTTGCCGGGGTTGAGCAACGCGGTCACGAAATGCTCGTAGTCCTGAAGGGCTGGCGGCGTGAGTCCAGCCTCCGGAAAAGGGACGTAGGGCAGTTGCAGTACGCCGCAGACTTCCGGAATGGCCGCGTTGACCTGTGTCGCGTAGTCACGGGCCTGGTCGGCCTGAACTGCAGCATTGCGCGCCGTTCCCTCGTACAACGCTCGGTAGGGCAGCACCGAACCCGACACAGTGGCGACGAGGATCACGAGAGCAACGGGGATGCTGAGCGCCGGCCGCAGCCTCAAGCGTGCAAGGACGACGCAGGCGCCGACGACGAAGAGCAGGAGGATCATCGGCAGCAGGCGGTTCCACCCTCGGATCTGCGGGCTCACCAGGTTGGCAAATAGCAGGTTGAGGGACATCGGGACAAAAAGAAGCGTGGCAACAATGAGGAGATAGCCGACGAGGCCCACCGTGACCGGGCCCTCATGTGCATGAGCCTTGCGCAGGTGAACGGCTCGCAGCTGCAGCACCCCACCAATCAGGAATACGAGCAGACAGCCGAAGGTAACCCAGGTTCCGAAGTTGCCGAGACCGGACGATTCACCCGCTGGGGTCACGCTCGAAACCGAGACGGCCCAGGAGTTGTAGCCCGATAGCCCAGGCAGGTCGCTCATGGGTGCGGGCAGCACGGCCATCGCAAGGTTGCCGGCGTAGGTCACCGACTCAACCGGAAGCCTCTCGCTAATCGGGGCAAGCGGTGCATCGACCCGCATCTGGACGAGGGCCGGTACAAGCCCGGACATAAGGAGCGCGGCGATCGCTACCAGCGGCCCCGCGGAAAGCACGAGTGAACGCCGATCATCGCCCTTGGCCAGGCGCCAGAGCCATGCGGCACCGGCCAGGATCAGAGTGAAGAACGCGTAGTAGATGCCACTCCAGGCAACGATGACGACCAGGCCGATGATCAATGACCAGCGCAGCCAGGCCAGTCGACCTGGAGCGATCACGCGGGGCATGGACCCACTGCCGATGAGGAGTGCCAACGCGACGCCGAGTGCCGCTGAGTACATGGTTGCCAGGTACGCGTGGCCGAGTCCGCGATCCCAGTGGTAGGGGATGAGGGCATAGGAGGCGGCCAGTGCAATGGCAATCGGGCCACGGAATCCGGTGAGGCGGATGGTGAGGTACGCGATGGCGCCGACGATCGGGTACGAGAGCAGGAGAAGTAGGTTCACTCCCAGGAAGCTGGACCCGGTAACGGCATTGACAACCTGGGCAAACACCCCCTGTGTGACGTCCAGACCCGGGAAGTAGCGCATGTTCATACCAGCCGGAAAGCCGAGATGATCGGTGACAAGTAGGCCAAACGGATTCCAGAAACTGGCCGATACGTAGGTGAAGAAGAGGTCACCACCGCCCAGCGGGTCTGAGATCTGGCCGAGCAGAGGACCGAAGACGATCAGGGCCCCAGCAAGACTGATCAGCGCGGCCGCAACCGCTTCCAGAGCTGTTGAACGTGCTAGGAATCGGCTTTGCACGGGCCGAGCGATGTCCGCTGAAGGTCCCGCCTGTGCGGATGAGTTGTTCACGTTTCCCGCCGATACATCCGCAAGTCACCCAGTGATATCCGCTCGTAAGCCGCGGATTCTTCGATCATGAGGCGTTGAGCCTACCAAGGTCGGGTCTGGCGAACGCTCCCTCAGGAATGGTCGTCGAGTAGGGCTGCCGCCGCGATTCGAGCCATCGTGAAGGTACGAACCTGCTCCGTCCGGTGATCGAACGCGGCAACCGCACCGGCGCTGACCCGAATCGGGTCGATGACCTGTTCGGTGGTCGTGCCGTCAAGTTCGGCGTACGACACCCACACGGGGGCGGACTCGGAAAGAGCTGCCTTGATGAGGCTCACAGCGGCCGGTCCGCTCACCGGTGGACGACTGGTCGGGCTCTGGCTGTCACGCGATCGCGCCAAGGGACCGGACTCGGTTGAGCGCAGGGCCTTGACTGCGGCCTTCACCAACCCCTCATCGGAGGCCTTCCGCGGGGACACTCGTGCTGAGCGCGGGGTCGGCCCGCGATGCTGAGGGCGCGGGCGGGAGACGATCGAGCCGTCGGGGCCCTCGGCGGCAGGGGAGTACCCCGCGGCCGTCAACGACTCGATGAGTTCTGCCGGGCGGGCTGACGAAATGATGACGGTCTCGGCCAGCCGCGACAGGCCCAGGCCCGCGAGTCGCCGATCGTTGACCATGCCGGTCAGGGTGCTCGCGTCATCGCACCGGATGTACGAGTTGCCAAGGCCAACTCGAACCGCTCCGTAGCGCCGTCCCACATCATCGATCAGGTAACCGAGGGCCTGCGGAAGCGCCGTCTTCGACGCCCCGCCGAGGACCTCCCGAACCTTCGACGCATCCCAACCAGAATCGAAGGCCCTGCCCAGGCTTGCCTGGCTGATCCGGAACACCGTGGCGTGGCCGCGAGACTCCACATCTGCAAGCAATCTCAGGTCGCGGTCCAGATCCGCAACCAGGGGCCCGGGCGCAACAATCGTGAGGTCGGCCTGGATGAGAACCTGATCGATCTGGGCAGGCAATGACGACTCCATCGCCTCGGCCGCCCGCCCCTTTGCGTCCAGCAGTGCTCGGCCCGCGCTGGTGAGGGCACCGGCCGAGCAGATCCCTAGGGCGGTGGCCTCGGCCAGGGACACGGCGATCACCTGACTGCGCAGGGCCCCCGTGCGACGCGGCTGCCGGTAGTCCAGAACGGCCTCGATGCTTTCCGGGTTGACCGAGTACCCCATTGGAGCCTGGGCCATCAGGTCAAGAACCGCCCGCCGGGTCGCGGGTATGGCACGGCGCTCGCCGTCGGGATGCAGCAGGTTCGTCCGCGGGGTGGCCAGCCCGGGAAGCCGAGCCATTGATAGCCACGCGGTAGCAAGAACGGCCCAGGCTTCGCCCGATTCAAGGGTCAGCCAGGTGTCGAATCGATCGGTCGGGACCCACGAGGGCGACTCCTCATGGTCGTCGACGAGGAGTCCGGCTTCGTGAGCAACCTCAATGACCAGGGCCGCGGCTGACACGTCCATGTGAAGGGCGTCTACGGCCGCCGAGAAATCCCGGATAGCCAGTCCTCCGGCGCGCAGAACGCTCGGCGGGCGGCTACCCCAGTTCTCCAGGAGCTCGCGCACTCCGGCGAGAACCTCTCGGGCCTTGATCCCTCCCTGTGCATCGAGTTCTGCAGTGGGATGGACATCTCCGAGGGAAAGATCCGCTGGGGGCCAACCGGCCGGCAGGGTCCCCTGACTGGCGAGGGCGTCCCGAACGGCGTGCGTGGCATGCAGCAGGTCGTCGGTGCCCCACGCCAGCGCCATCTGACGCACCTTTGCCAGGCTGGTAGCGATTGCTGGCTTGGCCTCTTGGCTGGTCCTCTCCATGACCGCTCCCACCACCTCGTCGCAGCTTCGGTCGGTCTCGGCCACCTCGGCGAGTACGACGAGGTCAAGTGCGTCGAGTTTGTCCAGGCAGCGCATCGTGGAGGGACCGGTCGTCGCTCGGGTGGCCAGGGTGGTGATGTCCTTGGGGACGGGGCGAAGCAGATCTGGTCGCAAGGTGAGCAACTGGCCCAGCCCCTCGTCGTCCCATTGCCGAAGGCTGTCCGCGAGACTTCGCGGCCTACTCGAGGTCACCGGTTGCCCCGTACTGCGGGAATGGACCTCATTGGGCCGAGCCTATGTGCCGTTGTCCAGCCCGGTCACTGACGGTGGGGGTCACCCGCGGGACCATCCCCGGCTGGTTCTCGGTAGCCTTCGGTCATGCCTTCGGGAATAGTGAAGTGGTACGACTCCGAGAAGGGGTTCGGATTCATCACCTCCGATGACGGGGAGGACGTCTTTGTGCACGTCTCCACCCTGCCCGCGGGTGTTCCCTCGCTCAAGCCGGGGACCAAGGTCGAGTTCGGAATCGTCGATGGTCGGCGGGGAAAGCAAGCCCTGTCGGTGAAGGTTCTCGCCCCGCCTCCATCGGTGGTCAAGGGCTCGCGCAAGCCGGCCGGAGACCTCGCGGGAGTGGTAGAGGACCTCATCAAGTTGCTTGATGGCGTCTCCAATCAATTGCAGCGTGACAAGTACCCGCCCGATGACATGGCCCGCAAGACCGCGGCCGTCCTTCGGGCGGTAGCCGACGACTTGGATATCTGATCGACGTGACCGGTGCTCGAACCCCCATGTGTCCGAGGGTGGGACGCTCATGGTGTTGAAAGGGCTCAAGGGCCGGACGCTGCTGGGTCGTACCCGCCGCGGTGCCGCCGCGAAGTCTGGCGCCGATGACTCGGGGATGACCTCAGCGGGTGCGCCAGACGAGGCACTGATAACAGCGGTTGAGTTTGCTCGGGCGGCTGCAGTCGAGGAGGCCGGTGCCGACGTCGTGGGCGACCACCTTGATGTGGTCATGGAGGAGGAACTCCTCGCAACCCATTCCTTTGCCTGCACCAGCCCTGCATATCGAGGCTGGCGATGGGCGGTTACCCTCGCACGGGCTCCGCAGGTGGACGCCATTACGGTCACCGACGTCGTCCTGTTGCCTGGACCGGAGTCAATTCTGGCGCCTATGTGGGTGCCCTGGAGTGATCGAGTTCGCCCGGGGGACCTTGGCGTGGGCGATGTTCTACCGACTGCATCGGATGATCCGCGGTTGGTTCCGGGATTCCTCGGAATGGACGACCTTGAAGGCCTCGGCTCGCAGAGCCCGCTCTTCCCCGGTCAGTGGGAGATCGGGCTGGGTCGGCCGAGGGTGCTCTCCGCCCTCGGCCTGGACGAGGCCGTCGATCGGTGGTTTGAGGGGGACACCGGCCCCAATTCCCCCATGGCCCGCAATGCAGCGCAGATGTGCGCTGGATGCGGTTTCCTGTTGACCATTGGGGGGCCGGTGGGGCAGGCCTTTGGAGTTTGTACCAACGAGTTCTCCCCTGCGGACGCACGAGTTGTGTCGCTCGCCTACGGGTGCGGTGCGCACTCGGAAGTCCAGGTCGAGGAAGTCTCTATCGCTCCTGACGACGACGGCGTCGCTGCGGAGGAGCAGGTCCTCGAGGCGATCGGGGAGCCCGAGCTGGCCACCGAAATTGCACGCGAGATGGATCTCGCCGTCGAGACTGTCCTGGACAGTGACGTGATTGAACCCACGGCTAGCGAGTCGGAAGTCCCTGAGCGGCAGGCTCAGGCCTGATCTGCAAGCTTTCGTTGAGCGCGCAATGCAGCGCGCTGGGGCCGACCTGAGCGCCTCCTGACATAGACGAGCCCGCACACACCACTCCCGAAGCCGACCGCGCAGGTTCCGATCCACCAGCGGCTGTCTTCCGGAACCGAATTACCGGCAACCACGAGTGCGACCCCGGCGATGAGCCAACCGGCCGTGCCGAGGGCGATGGGGACGAGTGCGTTGTCGTCCGTCTGCTCTTGCGCTGCTTGAGGTGAACTCACCGGACGTGACCCAGCCACCATGCTGGCAACGCTACCCTGCGCGCGGTCGCCGCGGACTGTGCTTGACCATCAGCGTGGTCGCCTTCCTGACGATCGCGCTGGTGTCCTTCACCTACTCCAGCACGAACGGAATTGGCGCAGGCTTCGTCTCTTGGCTGGTGATCGAGTTCTTCACTGGAAAGGCGAAGGAAATCAACTGGCTGATGTGGGTGGTTTCCCTTGCCTTCGTCCTGTGCTTCGGGATCTACCCAATTGAGGTTCGGCTCGGCGTGAAGTAGCGGGCCTAGGCTGGGAGCATGAGCCCCTCGGCCCGCCGAATCGTAACCCTGGCAGTTCTCGCCTCACTTGTGGCGACCGTGGTCATCGCCGCGGTTGCGCAGCGCTGAGTTCGAATGTCACGGATCGCACTGAGGGTCGCCATTCCACTTGGAGTGGTGGCCCTCAGTAGTTTGCTGGCCGTGTCGCCCGTGTCGGCCGCCCCCGCTGACGTGGTCTGTCGATTCGCCGACCCCCGGTTGACGGAGATCAGCGGGATGGCCACCTCCCTGATCCACCCGGACACGATCTACCTGCATAACGACTCCTCCGGCGGGCCATTCATCTATGCGGCGAGTGCGTCGACCTGTCGCGTAAAGGCCCGCCTGCGAATTGCCGGCGCTACCGCAAGGGACTTTGAGGGCATGGCGGTCGGACGCGACAAGGTTGGCCGTCCAGTCATATGGATAGGCGATGTCGGCGACAACCTGGATAGCTGGTCCGAGGTCACCATGCTTCGCGTTCGCGAGCCCCAGACGCTCACCGACCGGACGATGCGGGCCACCGCCTTCCGGTTCACGTACCGAGACCGGCCGCATAACGCTGAGACGGTGCTTGCTGACCCCCGCGCCCCTCGCCTGTGGGTCGTGACCAAGCAAATGGCGCGCGGCTCCCTCTACGCCCTCCCCTCGCCCTTGCGGAAGAACATCCTGAACAAGGCACGGGAGATCAGAACCGAGGGCGGGATCATCACCGATGGCGCGATCTCCCCGAAGGGGGACCGATACGTCCTGCGCGACTACTTCGACGCGGTCGTCTACCAGGGGCTGCCACCGGGCAGGGAGATAACCCGGATCTACCTGCCCGCCCAACCGCAAGGGGAGTCGATCACCTGGTCAGCAGACGGAGGCTCCCTGCTGATCGCCAGCGAGCGTGATGACCGACTTCTTCGAGTCCGAGTCCCATGAACTTCCCGAATGGCCCTGCGGCGGGTCAGGCGAGTTGGCTCATCACGTGGTCGATGCAGCCCAGGAGGGCTCGCACGTCCTGTGGGTCCACGGCGGGAAATACGGCGATCCGCAGCTGGTTGCGGCCGAGCTTGCGGTACGGCTCAGTATCGACGATGCCATTGGCCCGCAGGGCAGCGGTGATCCGAGTCGCATCGATGGACTCATCGATGTCGATGGTCGCGACGACCGCAGAGCGCTTGGCCGGGTCGGAGACGAATGCGCTCGCTAGCGGATTGGCCTCGGCCCACTCGTAGATGGCTGACGAGGACTCGTTGGTGCGCTCGGTGCACCACTGCAGCCCACCATTGGCGTTGAACCAGTCGACCTGTTCGGCCATCAGCAGGATGGTGGCCAGGGATGGCGTGTTGTAGGTCTGATCCTGGCGAGAGTTCTCCACCGCGATCTGCAGGTCGAGGAAGGCCGGGATCCAACGGCCGGTGGCGGAAATCGCGGCCACTCTCTCGATGGCGGCCGGCGACATGAGAGCGAACCACAGGCCGCCATCGGATCCGAAGCTCTTCTGCGGGGCAAAGTAGTAGCAGTCGAATTCCGTGGCATCGACGGCGAGGCCACCGGCAGCCGAGGTGGCATCAATGATCATCAGTGCGCCGGAGTCGGCGCCCTGGACTCGGCGGGGTGGGATGGCAACACCGGTGGAAGTCTCATTGTGCGGTGAGCAGTAGGCATCGATTCCGGCCTCGGCCCGGAAGGTCGGCGCGTCGCCGGGCTCCGACTTCAGGATCGTTGGCTCCCCGAGGTGGGGCGCCTTGTTGACCCCTTCGGCGAACTTGGCACCGAACTCGCCAAAGGTCAGAAACTGGGCGCGATCCTCGATCAGCCCGAAGGCGGCTGCATCCCAGAATGCCGTCGATCCACCGTTCCCGAGAATGACTTCGTATCCCTCCGGCAGCGTAAAGAGGTCGGATAGCCCTGCGCGCAGGCGACCCACCTGAGCCTTGACTGGCTTCTGCCGGTGGGATGTCCCGAGGTAGGTCTGCCATGCGCCGACCAATGCCTGAACCTGCTCCTGGCGAACCTTGGAAGGCCCGGAGCCGAAGCGGCCATCGGCAGGAAGAAGCTCGGTCGGGATTCGGATCTCGTCAGGCACGGCACACTCCAGTTGACTTGGTGGTTCGGGCTTTGGATGCCTCGGTGAGGCTGTGACCGAGCGGGGCCCGCTTACGCCCCGCTCGGGGTGTATCCGGTCGGAGCGACCATGATCGGGTCCCACCCGGGAACGTCTTCGGGACGCCTCGGGCTGGGTCCCACGTAGCGGGCGGTGGGTCGCAGCAGCCGTCCCGTGCGCTTCTGCTCGAGAACATGAGCACTCCAGCCAGCGAGACGGGCGCAGGTGAACATGGACGTGAACATCTCGGCGGGAACTTCGGCGAAGTCCAAGACGATCGCCGCCCAGAACTCGACATTGGTCTCCAGCGCGCGATCCGGCCGACGAGCGCGCAGTTCGGCAAGGGCCGCCTGCTCCAACGCAACCGCTACCTCGTAGCGAGGGGCGTTCA
>JAULZL010000393.1:3620-9089 GCA_032117355.1 Candidatus Nanopelagicales bacterium | reverse complement strand
CTGCCTGGTCGAGGTGGCGTCCGGGACGCTTATCCGCTGCGTGTACAAGCCGGTTCGCGGGGAGCGCCCCCTGTGGGACTTCCCCGACGGCACCCTTTCGGGTCGTGAGGTGGCGGCCCATGCGATCAGCACGGCACTCGGCTGGCAGATCGTCCCGCCGACCCTGTGGCGCGAGGACGGGCCCGCGGGGCCCGGGATGTGCCAGGCCTGGATCGATGAAGGGGACGGCCCCGGGGTCGTCGCAGTCCTCCCGGAGGGCTCCGAGATGCCCGGATGGATCTCGGTTTTCAGCGGCTACGACGGGGCTGGCGACCCGGTCGCTCTCGTTCATGCGGCGTCCGAGGCCCTGCAGCAGGTGGCCGTCTTCGATGCTCTGGTCAACAACGCCGATCGCAAGGGCGGTCACCTACTCGTCGATGAAGGCGAACGTCTCTGGGCAATAGATCACGGGGTGACCTTTTCGGACGAGGACAAACTTCGAACCGTGCTGTGGGGCTGGGCCGGTCAGCCGATTCCAGCGGACCTGCTGGCCTGCGTTGCAGCACTCCCTCGAGTCGCCGACCTCGATGACGTCTGTCGCTGGCTGGATCGGGTTGAGATCCGAGCACTGCAGTCGCGCATAGACGACCTGCTCGCGGATCCGGTGTTTCCCATGCCGTCACCCGGCTGGCCGGCTATTCCGTGGCCGGTCTTCTGAGCGGGTTGGCTCTACCTGCCCGCCGGGCGTGGTCGCTAGGGTTGCACGGTGCAGTCATGGCCAAGGCCGCAAGTTCCCGTCCTACCCGGTTCGGGCCTGCCCCTGAGGCTGTTCGATAGCGCGACCGGGCAGGTGCGGCCGACGGCTCCCGGCCCGACCGCTCGAATGTATGTGTGTGGAATAACCCCGTACGACGCCACGCACATGGGTCATGCCGCGACGTACGTTGCCTTCGACATTCTCCAGCGCGCGTGGCGCGATGCGCGCCATGACGTCCACTACGTACAGAACGTCACGGACATCGATGACCCGCTACTTGAGCGCGCTGTCCAGCGTGGCGAGGACTGGCAGGCGATCGCCGAGCGTGAGACGGCACTCTTTCGCGAGGACATGACCGCGCTGAACGTGATCCCGCCACAGCAGTACATCGGTGCGGTCGAGGCCATCCCGTCCGTCGCCTCCTACGTCGCGCGAATGCAGGACCTCGGCGTGGTCTACCCGGTCGACCAGGACTGGTATTTCGCCGTCCATAGCGATCCACGGTTCGGCAGCGTCGCGGGACTTGAGGAGGCGGAGATGATCCGCATCTTCGCTGAGCGCGGTGGGGATCCTGATCGACCGGGCAAGCGACATCCGCTGGATTGCCTGGTGTGGCAGGACGCCCGGCCCGATGAGCCTTCCTGGGCAACGGCACTGGGCAAGGGCCGTCCTGGCTGGCATATCGAGTGCGTGGCCATCGCCCTGGACCACCTCGGCATGACCATTGACGTGCAGGGTGGTGGCAGTGACCTGGCCTTCCCGCACCACGAGATGGGTGCCTCAGAGGCCCAGGTGGTAACGGGGGAGTGGCCGTACGCGCGCCACTACGTGCATGCCGGGATGGTCGGGTGGCAGGGCCACAAGATGTCCAAGAGCCGTGGAAACCTCGTCTTCGTCTCGGAGCTTCGCCGCGAGGGTCACGACCCGATGGCCATTCGGCTGGCTCTCCTGGCCCATCACTATCGAACGGACTGGGCGTGGACCCCACATGGTCTGCAGGGTGCCCAGGACCGATTGGACCTGTGGCGTCGGGGTGTGGCGCAGGCAACCGGGCCGTCCTGGGAGCCGGTGCTACAGCGGGTGCGCGAGGCGCTCAGCGATGACCTGCGCACACCCTCGGCCCTGGACGCCATTGATCACTGGGCGATGGCCGCGACGGCCGGCCAGGGCTCGGACGATTCCGCTGCCCGGGTGATCGCGGATGCGGTCGATGCACTGCTCGGAGTGCGGCTCTAGCGCCAACGAGCTACTGCGTCGCGGGCTTCTCGTCGTGGCCGCCGAATTCCTTGCGCATCGCGCTGAGGATCTTCGCCGCGAAGACTCCGGAGTCCTGCGACTCGAAGCGCTCGTACAGCGAGGCAGTGAGGGTGGGCGCGGGCACGCCCTCCTCGATCGCGGCAATGGCCGTCCACCTACCCTCGCCGCTGTCTGAGACCCGTCCGCCGAATTCATGGAGATCAGGGGATCTGCTCATGGCAAGGGCAGTGAGGTCCAGTAGCCAGGAACCGATGACACTTCCGCGCCGCCACAGTTCCGCGACGGCCGGTACGTCGATGTCGTACTGGTAGAACTGCGGATCGCTCATCGGCGCGGTCTCCGCGTCCTGATCCCGGCTGGCCTTGCCAACATTGGCATGCTTGAGGATGTTGAGCCCCTCCGCATAGGCGGACATCAGCCCGTACTCGATGCCGTTGTGCACCATCTTCACGAAGTGCCCGGCGCCATTGGGGCCACAGTGCAGCCAGCCGCGCTCCGCGGTGGTCGGGGCACCGGTGGCACCGGGGGTCCGGGGGGCCGAGTCCACCCCGGGGGCCAGGGAGTCCCAGAGCGGAGCCAACCGGTCGACCGCGGAGTCGGGACCACCGATCATCAGGCAGTACCCGCGGTCAAGGCCCCACACCCCCCCGGAGGTCCCGATGTCGATGAAGTCGACGCCCTTCGAGGAGCACGCCTGCGCATGACGGATGTCGTCGCGGTAGTAGGTATTGCCTCCGTCGATCAGGCAGTCGCCCGGCTCGAGCAATTCCATCAACTCGGCGACGACCGCATCGGTTACGCGTCCGGCGGGCACCATCACCCACACCGCTCGGGGAGTGGGAAGAGCCTTGACTAGTTCCGCGAGGCTGTTGGCTCCCGTTGCTCCATCTGCCTCAACAGCACGAACGGCATCCGACGACTGGTCATATGCCACGCAGGAGTGGCCATCGAGCATGGCCCGGCGGGCCAGGTTTGCGCCCATTCGGCCCAGGCCGACCATGCCGAAGGTGATCCGTGCTGCGTCGCTCATGTAATGGCCCTCGTCCGAAGTGAAGTCCTGCATCTTCTAGCTGATGCGGCTAGTCCGACCCACGTCGCCGTAGGTAACGCTCGAACTCCGCAGCAATCGCATCGCCACTTGCCTCAGGAAGGTCAGCGGTGTCACGGGCATCCTCAAGCTGCTTGACGTAGTCGGCGACCTCATCGTCATCGGCCGCGAGCTCATCGACGCCGACCTCCCAGGCGCGGGCATTGTCGATGAGGTCACCGAGCGGGACGGGGACGTCGAGAAGATCCTCGATTCGGCGAATCAGCGCCAACGTCGCCTTCGGGCAAGGGGGCTGCGCCACGTAGTGGGGGACTGCTGCCCAGAAGGAAACCGACGGGATGCCGAAGCGGGAGCACGCCTCCTGGAGGATGCCGACGATCCCCGTTGGCCCCTCGTACTGCGAGGCCTCGAGTCCCAGCGACGCTCCGATGGATGCGTCCGTACTCGTCCCGGTGATCGGAACCGGTCGAGTATGCGGAGTATCGGACAGCAGAGCACCGAGGGTTACCACCATCTGCACGTCGAGTTCGGCGGCGAGTCCGAGGACCTCGCGGACAAACTGCTGCCACTTCATGTTTGGCTCGATGCCCTGGACGAGCACCACATCGCGCGAACTCGCTGGCAGGCGTGCCACGAACAACCGCGTGGCTGGCCAGGTGACCTGGCGAATCCCCGACGCATCGATGGACACGTGGGGCCGGTTCACCTGGTAGTCGTAGTACTCCTCGGGGTCGAGTTCGGTGAGCAACTCGGCACCCCAGACCTCGCGCAGGTGCTCGATCGCGCCGGAAGCAGCCTCACCTGCGTCGTTCCAGCCCTCGAATGCAGCGATAAGCACGGGGTCGATCAACTCCGGGAGGTCCTCCAGCTCGATCACGACCCGCTCCATCCTCGTCCTCGCTCATGCTCACGCTCGATGCTCATGACCACTGCTCATGCTCGCTGCGTGTGTTCCGCGCGCATGGCTTCGTCATGAATCGTGTCGATCAACCCGGCGACCAAGGAGGGCCACTGCAAGGGTACGTCGTGCACCGCCCCCATCCAACGCTGGAGCCGCACCCGTGGCAAGGCTGCTGCCGTGGTGATCGCTGTTGCTCGAGCCTGGGCCCATGCTTCATCGAGCGATTGAGGTTCGGCAGGTGCCTGTTGCTCGCAGACCACGGCCCACACCGGGCATCGCACGGCCGCGAGATCCGGCAGTGGGTCGTAGTCGAGCAGCCCATCGAGCACTCTCATGTGACGTTCAACGCCGATTCGGGTGCGGACGAGCCCGGCCCCATCTGTCACGAAGGTTGGGGCAAGTGCGGCGCGGGCTTCACTGTCCAGGTAGGGGGCTTCCGACTGCACCAAGGCCCAGAGGTCCTCGGCCGGTATTCCCAGGGCGGGAGGTCGGAGACGTTCGCGCACGGATGCCCGATCCCCGAGCATCCCGGGGCCCCAGAGCCCGCCGTCGAGGAGGGCAACGCTGAGAATGCGGTCAGGGTCTGCCGCAGCCGCACGAAGGGCAACGGAGGCACCCCAGGAGTGGCCGACCACGATGATCTCGTCCCAGCCCATCATCGAAGCCAGCTCGGAGACGTCATCGGCGCACCGCGCGATCGTGACGTCCGACTCCAGGTCCAGCAGTGAGTCACCGTGGGCTCGCTGGTCCAGGCAGGCGATGCTTGGGGCCCGCAGGCGGCTAACGACCGGGTCCCAGAAGTGCCGCTGCTGCGATAGCCCGTGCAGGAGGATGACGGGAATTGCCGGCTGGGTTGCTGCTCTGGAGACGTCGACGGTGGTCGAGTGATCGACCTGCCGTCGGTGGATCGTCGCGGTGAGCTCGGCACCGTCGGAGGCCGTCCAGATCACGTCGTTCGCGGCGGATGGCATGTGCCGACCGTAGTGGTCTGAGCGCCGTGGCAGGCCGTCAGCGGGAATCTCTCCACGAGCCCGGAGTGGTGAGTCCCGATAGGCTTCGGCCATCATGCAGGCGTCAGGTGGGGGTCCCGTTTCTGGCCAGTCCTTCCGGGAGGCACTTGCCACTCGGGTCGTTGTCGCGGATGGCGCGATGGGCACGATGCTGCAGGCAGCGGAGCCGACCCTGGATGACTTCCAGGGGTTCGAGGGCTGCAATGAAATCCTCAACGTCACTCGGCCGGAGCTCGTCGCGTCCGTCCACGAGGCCTATCTGGCGGTCGGAGTGGACTGCGTCGAGACCAACACCTTCGGAGCCAATGCCGCCAATCTCGGTGAGTACGGCATCCCGGAGCGGATCTACGAACTCGCCGAGGCCGGAGCCCGCGTGGCCCGCGAGGTCGCTGCTGGGTTCTCGACTCCCGACCATCCGCGCTGGGTGCTTGGTGCCATCGGCCCGGGCACGAAACTGCCGTCGCTCGGGCATGCCCCTTTCAGCGCGCTGCGCGCTTCCTACGAGGAGCAGGTAGCC
>JAULZL010000393.1:0-3610 GCA_032117355.1 Candidatus Nanopelagicales bacterium | reverse complement strand
GCGGGCTGCCGGCATCGAGCTGCCCTTGATCGCGCAGGTCACCGTTGAGACCACCGGGACCATGCTGCTCGGCTCAGAGATCGGTGCGGCGCTGACGGCCCTGGAGCCGCTGGGGATCGACATGATCGGCCTGAACTGTGCGACCGGGCCGCACGAGATGAGCGAGCACCTGCGAACCCTCGCCAAGTCGGCCACGGTTGGGATTTCCTGCATGCCCAATGCCGGACTGCCCGTGCTGACCTCTGATGGTGCGTACTACCCCCTCTCGCCGGATGAACTCGCCGCATCCCATGACATGTTCACCCGCGAGTTCGGCCTTGGCCTGGTTGGTGGCTGCTGCGGTACCACCCCGGAGCACCTGGCCGCCGTGGTCAATCGGGTTCGTGGCCGGGAGGTGGTGCGGCGTGCCGTGCGCCGCGAGGCTTCGGCAGCGTCGCTCTACCAATCTGTTCCTTTCCGGCAGGACTCGACCTACCTCTCCATCGGTGAGCGAACGAACGCCAACGGCTCAAAGGCCTTCCGCGAGGCGATGCTCGAGGGCCGCTGGGAGGACTGCGTCGAGATTGCGCGCGCCCAGATCCGCGATGGGTCGCATGTGCTCGACCTGTGCACCGACTACGTAGGCCGAGACGGTGTCGCCGACATGCGCGAGCTCGCCGGCCGGTTCGCGACCGCGTCCACCCTGCCGATCATGCTGGACTCCACTGAGCCGGCCGTCCTGGAGGCCGGGCTGGAGATGCTTGGCGGACGGGCGATCGTCAACTCCGTCAACTATGAGGACGGTGATGGCCCCGGATCGCGCTTCGCGCGGATCATGCCTCTCGTACGCGAGCACGGAGCCGCCGTTGTTGCCCTCACCATTGACGAAGAGGGGCAGGCCCGCACCGCGGAATGGAAGGTGCGGGTCGCGGATCGCCTGATCGAGGACTTGACGGTCAATTGGGGCATGTCGGTCGACGACATCATGGTCGACTGCCTGACCTTTCCCATTGCCACCGGTCAGGAGGAGACCAGGCGAGATGCGGTCGAGACCCTAGAGGCGATCCGAACCCTGAAGGCAATGCACCCGGCGGTGCAGACGACTCTGGGCCTGTCGAACGTGTCATTCGGGCTGAACCCCGCGGCCCGGCAGGTGCTGAACTCCGTCTTCCTCAATGAAGCGATGGCTGCCGGACTGGACTCAGCGATCGTCCATGCATCCAAGATCCTGCCGATGAGCAGGATTCAAGAGGAGCAGCGACTCGTCGCCCTTGACCTCGTCTACGACCGTCGCGAGTACGGCCCCGATGGCCTTGTCACGTACGACCCGCTGCAGAAGTACCTGGAACTCTTCGACGGGGTAGAGGCAAAGGCCTCGAGTGCTACTCGCGCCGAGGAACTCGCCGCACTTCCGCTGTTCGATCGGCTTCAGCGGCGGATCATCGACGGGGAGCGACAGGGTCTTGAGGCAGACCTCGACAGCGCCCTCGCCGAGCAGCCAGCCCTCGCCATCGTCAACGATCACCTGCTCGCGGGGATGAAGGTTGTCGGAGAACTGTTCGGATCCGGGCAGATGCAACTGCCCTTCGTCCTGCAAAGTGCCGAGGTCATGAAGACCGCGGTGGCCTATCTCGAGCCCCACATGGAGCGCACCGACGAGGCCGGCAAGGGCACCATGGTGCTGGCAACCGTCAAGGGTGACGTCCACGACATCGGCAAGAACCTCGTCGACATCATCCTGAGCAATAACGGCTACAACGTGGTGAACATCGGCATCAAGCAGCCCATCTCCACCATCATCGAGGCTGCCGAGGACAACGAAGCCGATGCAATCGGCATGAGCGGCCTGCTGGTGAAGAGCACGGTCATCATGAAAGAGAACCTCGAGGAAATGAACGCCCGGGGGATCGCCGAGCGGTACCCCGTCCTCCTCGGCGGTGCAGCGCTCACGCGTGCCTATGTCGAGGAAGACCTCGCCAGCATCTACCAGGGAGAAGTTCGCTACGCCCGTGACGCGTTTGAGGGCTTGCGCCTGATGGACGCGCTGATGGCGATCAAGCGCGGTGATCCCGATGCGGTGCTGCCTGAGCGTCGGGCGCGGCGGGTGAAGTCGCGTGCCGTCGAGTCGGTTGAGCCGTTGGCAGATCTTCCTGCGCGGTCCGATGTGGCAACCGACGTGCCCATTCCCGTCCCGCCATTCTGGGGCGAGCGGATCGTCCGCGGAATCCCACTTGCGGACTACGTCCCGTACATCGACGAACGTGCCCTTTTCCTCGGGCAATGGGGGCTGAAGGCGACCCGCGGCGACGGCCCGGACTACGCCGAATTGATCGAAACGCAGGGTAGGCCGCGCCTTCGCATGTGGCTGGACCGGATCAAGACCGAGGGCATGATCGAGCCGGCCGTCGTCTACGGGTACTTCCCCTGCTACTCAGACGGCGACGAACTGGTCATCCTGTGGCACGAGGGGCCGGAGCAGGGAACGGAGCGCGCCCGACTGCGCTTCCCTCGGCAGCGCCGTGACCGCCATCTGTGCCTTGCGGACTTCTTCGCCAGCAAGGACTCCGGGCGAATCGACGTTGTCGCATTCCATGTGGTCACCATGGGCCAAGCGGCGTCCAACGCCACCGCCGTCCTCTTCGAGGCTGACGCCTATCGCGACTACCTCGAGCTGCATGGCCTGTCGGTGCAGTTGACCGAAGCACTCGCTGAGTACTGGCATGCCCGGGTTCGAGAGGAGCTCAGCCTGTCGGCGGAGGACAACCCCGACATGGATGCCCTCATCGGCAAGCAGGGATATCGGGGTTCGCGGTACTCCTTCGGCTACCCCGCCTGCCCGAATATCGAGGATCAGACCGTCATCGTGGAGCTTCTCCGGCCGGAGCGAATCGGTGTCGAACTCTCGGAGGAGTTCCAACTCCACCCCGAGCAGTCCACGAGCGCGATCATCGTTCACCACCCCGAAGCCAAGTACTTCAACGCCACGTGATTGCCGGACTACCCGCTGCGGTGCTCTTCGACATGGACGGCACCCTGCTCGATACCGAGCACCTGTGGCTTCGGGCCGAGATCCAGACGATGGACGCGGTCGGCGGAACGTGGACGCCCGCGGAGCCACCCAGCCGCATATTCAGGAGTTGCTGCTGGGCGGCATCGTCGATCTGCTGCGCACCTCGCCGATCGAGTGGCGGCCGGGCGCTCGCGACCTGCTGCACGAGGCTGTCACATGCGGTGTGCCCACCGCGCTGGTCACCGCTTCCTGGCGCGCGTTGGTTCAGGCAGTGCATGACGGACTCGTGGCGGACCTCGGATACGAGCCGTTCACGGTGATCGTCGGCGGGGATGACGTCGGCCAAAGCAAGCCGCATCCCGAGCCGTACCTCACGGCAGCGGCGCTGCTCGGCGTCCGCCCACAGGATTGCCTGGTGGTTGAGGACTCGCCGACCGGCGTCGCGTCCGGGCTGGCGGCCGGCTGCCCGGTCGTGGCGATCCCGCATATCGCCCCGATTGCGCAGAGCCCCGGGGTGTTCTTCGTTGACTCGCTGGCTGGTCAGGACATCCGAAGCCTGTGGCTGAAGGCGGGTCGCTGATCGACTAAGTCGCGGGCTGCGCCCCTGGCCCGTCGAGCATC
>JAULZL010000392.1:0-3059 GCA_032117355.1 Candidatus Nanopelagicales bacterium | reverse complement strand
CGTCTCGCCTTCTTCGATGAGACGTCCCGAGTACATCACCACGACCCGGTCGGCGACGCCCGCGACGACACCGAGGTCATGTGTGATCAGCATGATGGAGCTACTCGTTCGATCCTGGATACGAGCCAGGACATCGAGAATCTGAGCTTGGACGGTGACATCGAGAGCAGTCGTGGGTTCATCGGCGATGATGAGGTCTGGTTCATTGGCCACGCTCATCGCAATGAGCACGCGCTGTCGCATGCCGCCGGAGAACTCGTGAGGGTAGTCGTCTACGCGCCTGGATGGATCGGGGATGCCGACGAGGCCGAGGAGGTCGATCGACTTTTGACGCAGCGCTGCGCGAGAGACGGTCCGGTCGTGCACCTGAATGGCCTCGCCAATCTGCTTCCCCACGGTGTGCACCGGGTTCAGTGCAGTGAGGGCGTCCTGGGAGATCAATGAGATGCGGCGCCCACGAATGTGCCGGAGGTCTGCTTCACGGGCTCCTATCAACTCCTGGCCGTGGAACTGAATGGACCCGCTGACCACCGCATTCCGAGGCAGGAGCCCCATGATCGCGGCCCCGGTGAGGCTCTTGCCCGAGCCGGACTCTCCGACGACCCCCAGGCACTCGCGCCTATCGATGGTTAGTGAGACGTCGCTGATCGCCTGGACTTCTCCCTCGCGCGTGTGAAATGAGACGGAGAGGTTCGACACCCGCAAGAGGGGATCTGCGGATGCGTCAGAGGGATTCATGGCGTTCCTTGGGACCGTGGCCCCGCGCTCGATCGGGGGTCCAGGGCATCGCGCAGACCATCGCCGACGAAATTGACGGCGAGCACGGTCACGAGGATGAAGAGTCCGGGGAAGTACAGCAGGTAGACCTTCGGAGTGCCGATCAATCCTGATGCCTGACTCAGCATGTTTCCCCAGCTCGTCTGAGGAGGCTGCACGCCGAAGCCGAGGAAACTCAAGGTGGACTCGATCAGGATGGCTCCGGCAACGGCAATGGCCATGTTGACGGCGATAACCCCACCCAGATTCGGGAACACGTGCCGGAGGAGGATTTGGGCCTTCGTGGCGCCGATGACCCTCGCGGCTTGGATGAAGTCGCGCTCGCGCAGGGAAACCACCTGACCCCTGACGACGCGGGCCATATAGGTCCAGCCGATCAGGGCTAGCACGAGCACGATCGATACGAGGTTGCGTCCGAATCCTTCCAGGGCCAGCGCGAGAAGTGCGATGGCAGGGACGATGAGGAAGAGATCGGTGACCCTCATGAAGACGTCGTCGACCCAGCCGCCTTCGTAGCCGGCTATGGCGCCGACAAGCACGCCGATCGCGGTGGCAAGGATCGCTACGGAAAGAGCGATGAGAAGCGAAACCTGCCCGGCGTACAGGATTTCGGTCAGGTAGTCCCGGCCCAATTCGTCTGTCCCGAGCCAGTGCGCGGCGCTTGGCGGCGTCGGACCAAGCAGGAGATCCTGCTGATCCTTGGGGTACGGGGCGATGAGCGGTGCGGCGAAGCAGCACACGAAGAGGATGGCCAAGATCACCATGCCGATGACTGCCAGTCGGTGCTGGCGGAAGCGGCGCCAGAAACTCGGACGCTTTGCCTTCCCGGGTGCTGGCGCTGGGGCCTGATTCGCTTGCTCGACAGGAGTCATGTGAGCCTCACTCTGGGGTCAAGCAGAGCGTGCGCGATGTCGGCGAGGAAGTTCAGGAGGATCACGGCCGTGGCGACCAGCAGCATCCACGGCATGAGCACGAAGACGTCCCCTGCGAGGAGGGAATCCAGGAAGAGCCTGCCCATGCCCGGTATCGAGAAGACCTGCTCTGTAACCAGCAGTCCGCCGATCAGAAGCGCGGAGTCGATGGCAATGACCGTGATTAGCGGCCCCCACGCATTGCGCAGAGCGTGGTTGATCACCACCCGGTGTTGCGGCACTCCCTTTGCTCGGGCTGTCCGGACATAGTCACTCGACAGTGCATCGAGCATCGAGGTGCGGGTGAACCTGCTCCAGACGGCAACGAGGCCAACCGTGAGGGCAAGGACGGGCAGCACCATGTGGCGTGCCGTGTCGAGCAGACTTCCTTCCTCGTCCACAGACGACAGTCCGATGAAGTAGAACGGGGGCTCCGACCAGCCCAGCACTTGTTGAGGCCACACGGCAAGGAACTGAATGAGGATCAGTCCAAACCAGAAGGCGGGAATCGCCAGACCCACGTAGGCCAGCCCAGTCAGGGCATAGTCGGATGGCGAGTACTGGCGCAATGCCGACCATACGCCGACGACGACTGCGGCGATGGTGGCGAAGATCAGGCTCCAGATGAGGAGCTGCAGAGTGACGGTGAGCGCTGACTGGATCATCGGGAGCACATCGCCGGAAGTGCGACTACTTGTTCCCCAGTCGCCGGTGAGGAATCCGGTAAGCCAGCGCCAGTACTGCACGATGATGCCCTGGTCCAGCCCTAAGCGTTCCGTCTCGCGAGCGATGACCTCTGGGTCGCGAATCGCACGGATCTTGACGAGGGGATCAAAGGCGCTTCGGACGGCCCAGAAGAGGATGAAGCTTCCCACCAAGATGACCGGGATGGAGTAGAGCAGGCGGCGAACGGCGAAACTGAGCACCTGTGCGACGCCTCCCTTCCCTCAACGTCGTGCAGACTCCGGGATGCCGTGTGGGCTGGCACCGATCAGGATCGGTGCCAGCCCACACGTTGATCTCAGTTGGCGACCAAGCCCCATTCCTGCAGGTTCCAGAATGGCCCCTCAGAGGGGTTGATGGAGGTCGGGCCGCCGATTTTCTCCAGGGTCAGCAGCACGTTCGGGATTGCCGCGAGAGGCAAGGACGTCGCCGAGTCGGCGAGAATCTTGTCACCCTCCTGCGTTGCCGCCAGGCGCGCTGCCTCATCTGTTGCCACGTCGACCGTGATCAGGACCTCGTTCAGTCCTGGCACGTTCGTCCGGCTGTAGTTGAGCCCCGAGAATTCGTTTGCTTCGCTCGGGATGTTGTTCGAATCGAAGGCAAAGCTCAGCCCAGGATCCGGGAACGTCGTCACGAGCGTCCAGATCC
>JAULZL010000391.1:0-5120 GCA_032117355.1 Candidatus Nanopelagicales bacterium | reverse complement strand
GCCCGACGAACGCCCTGAGCGCCACGTACGTACCCACTGGGACATGCTTCTCGAAAGGCGCACCATCGCCGATCTCGAAGCACTTCTGCAGGAGCGACTCGCCCTGCTGCATCACGATGACGTCCCGGAGCGCAAGTCGGCGTAACTCCTTGCCTTGTCGAGGGTGCTTCCCCATGAGGGTGCTTCCCCCATGAGCCAGCAGGCCCGTCACCCCCCGACGGGCCTGCTGACCGCTCCCCCATCATCTTCTGGCTCGGCAATGACAGTGCCGATGATGACCTCGCTCCGAGCCGAAGACTCTGTGCGATTCATCGACTCGCCTGTGCCAGCCCACGACGCACGAACAGCATTCATCTCGAATCGCGGACCAAGGGCAGCAGTGACCCGGCGTCGAATCGCCGGTACGAGGACCGCCACCGCCAGCACGTCGGTCCACACGCCCGGGATGGCAAGCAGGAGTCCCGACAGAAGGACCCAGCCATGGCGTGCACCCAGATTGGGCACCCCGCCCTCGCTGGAGACCCGTTGAAGTTCACCGAAGGCCGATCTTCCTGCGCGCTTGATGAGCACTACGCCCACAGGTAGGCCCCCGACGATGATCAGCAACGCCCAACCCCAGCCGAGCCACAACGCGAGGCCCCATGCGGTGAGCAGTTCGAGGGCGGGGTATCCGAAGGTAAGAAGCCTGCGTCGCAGGCTCATCCGGCCTCTATCCCCATATCCCCTGCGGGGTGCTGTCTCCGAACGCGGCTTCTCGCTCGCGTCACCCGCTCAGCAAATCCCCAGACGGTGACCCGCCACAGTGCCTCGACCACGATGCGCTGGCTCATCTTGCTGCTGCCGGCCGTGCGCTCAACGAACAGGATCGGCACCTCGACCACGCGCATGCCACGCTGCAGTGCGCGCCAGGCGAGGTCGACCTGGAAGCAATAGCCCTGTGAGACAACCTCCTGCAGGTCGAGCCGCCGCAAGGTTTCGGCGCGGAAGGCTCGATAGCCGCCCGTCGCATCCCTCAAGGGGATACCGAGTGCGGCACGGGTGTAGAAATTGCCGCCGCGAGACAGGATCTCCCTGCTGCGCGGCCAGTTCTCCACCCCTCCACCCGGTACCCAACGTGACCCGAGCACAAGATCGGCCTCCGGAAGGGCATCGAGCAACGCGGGGAGCTGCTCAGGCTGATGGGATCCATCAGCGTCCATTTCCACCACGACGTCGTAGCCATTGTCCAAGGCCCAGGCAAACCCGGCGAGGTAGGCAGCTCCGAGGCCCTCCTTGCCCTTGCGGTGCATTACGTGAAGATTCGGATCGCTCGCCGCAAGGCCGTCCGCGATCGCCCCGGTACCGTCCGGGGAGTTGTCATCGGCGATAAGGACATCGGCAACGGGCACGCTGGCACGGACGCGCTCGATGATGGATGGCAGCGTGAACTGCTCGTTGTACGTCGGAATGATGACGAGAATGCGCCCGAGTTCGTCCGTCACGTGTCAACCCTACGACGCGAGGCATCGACATCCCGTGATGACGTAGGCCTGCTGGCTGCCCACAGGATCGGTCCCAGACCGAGCAGCAGCATCAGAATCTCGGCTAGAGCGCCGATGCGCGCACTTGGGCTCTGCTCGCCGCGGAGTTGAGTCGCCAGGGTCAACGATCCAACCGAGCCCTCCCCCAGCGACTCTGCGACAGAGCCATCCGGACGAATCATTGCGCTGATACCACTTGTCGCGGCAACGATCACCGAACGGCCGGTCTCGATGGCGCGCATTCGCTCGATGAAGAGCTGCTGGGTTGGCTGGGCTGAGTTCTGATACGTGGCATTGTTCGTCTGGACGGTGATGACTCGTGCTCCCCCGTCCATAATTCGATTGATCACGTCGTCGTACGCGACCTCGAAGCAGATGACATCGCCCACTTGGACGCCGCCAATGAGCAGATTGCCAGGGACCTCCCCTGGAATAAAGTCCCGAGGAATTCGATCGAAGCGGCCAATGAACCCGGTCAGCAGGTCGCGAAATGGAATGTACTCGCCGAAGGGCACCGGATGGGTCTTGATGTAGCGCTCTCCCGGACCATCCACTGGATCCCAGACGACTCCTAGGTTCCAGATCCCCGAGGGGTCATCCGGGACATCCACGACCGCGCCGACCAGGATCGGTGCGTTCACCGCACGCGCAGCTCCAGCGATCACCGCGGCAGCCGCTGTATCGGTGAAGGGATCAATATCGGACGCGTTCTCGGGCCACAGGACGAAGGCTGGTTGAGGAACCTCCCCCTGCTGGATCTGGCGCCCGAGTTCGAGGGTCTGCTGGACGTGATTCGTCAGCACGGCCCGCCGCACGTCCATCGCCCCCATCCCCGTCTGCGGTGTTCCTCCCTGGATTGCAGAGATCACCGCGCTCGGAGCGCCGCCAATTGAGTCTCCGGTCACCGGAAGTCGTACCAGGTACGGGCCAGCGATCAGCGCGGCGCTGAGAAGGACCCAGACAAGCGCGGAGCGGGAGTCTCGACGCCGGTAGGCGAGTACGGCTGCTATCAGCGCGGACGCAAGCAGCACAGCAGCGAAGCTCACGCCCGGCTGCCCAACGAGGTAGGCGAGCCTGCCCAGTGCGCTATCTGGCTGCGAGTACGCCAGCCGGCCCCATGGGAAGCCGCCGAACGGTACCCGTCCACGAAGTGCCTCCTGGGCAACCCACACCCCGGCGACCCACCAAGGCCAGCCGGGCACCCTGGTGACCAGGGCGATTGCCGATCCCGCCGCACCTATCCACAGAGCGCAGAAGGCCGAGAGAAGTACCCATGCGTCCCAGCCGACGACGGTCATCCAGTGCAGGAGGGGCAGGAAAAGAGACAGTCCGCCCAGGAATCCCAGGAGGAAGCCGCGACGGATGCCAGCCCCTAGCAGCGCCACCACGAGGAGACCTGCGCCGACGACGGCTGCGGGAGCCCAGCCCACCGGTGGGAAAGCCAGGAAGGTGGTTAGTCCAGCCGTCGTTGCCAGGGGAAACGCCCACCACCGTGAGCTCCTCGTGACCGTTGACTCGACCTCAATCGTGGACGGGCTCATTCGCCGAGGTGACGGGTCACGGCTGGACGTAGACGAGCTCATGGGAGGTGGAATTGACCGACTCGACTCCATCGGGCGTGCAGATCACGATGTCCTCGATACGGGCACCGAAACGTCCCGCCTGATAGAACCCCGGCTCGATACTGAAGGCCATGCCTGGCTCGACGGGTAGGTCGTTGCCCGTCACCATGTAGGGCTCTTCATGGGTCTCCAGGCCAATGCCGTGCCCAATCCGGTGAATGAACAACTCGGCGATCCCCGCCTCGCCCATCCGGTCACGCGCCACAGCGTCAACGGCCTCGCAGGTGATGCCCGGCTGCACTGCTGTGACCGCATCCTGCTGGGCCTGGCGAAGCACTTCGTACCACTCGACGAACTGCGGATCAGGATCCCCGATCGCGTACGTCCGCGTGCTATCGCTGCAGTAGCCGCTGGGCATGGTTCCACCGATATCGACGACCACGGCATCACCGGCCCGGAGAATTCGGTCGGAGACCTCGTGGTGCGGGCTGGCGCCATTGGGCCCGCTGGCAACGATGACGAAGTCCACCCGGCGATGCCCTGCAGCGAGGATCAACTCCGCGATCTCGCGGCCGACCTCCCGCTCGGATCGGCCAGCGCGCAGGAGCGCCGGAACCTGGCGATGGACGGAGTCGATTGCCTGGCCCGCTTCGCGCAGCGCCTGGACCTCCCGCGCGTCCTTGCGCATACGAAAAGGGTGCACAACCTGGCCCGCTAGGACTTGCCGCGCATCGGGCATAGCTGCGCGCAGCCGCAGAACCTTCTCGGCCCACATGTGATCGTCAAGCGCTACGACACCTGCTCCGGGAATGACCGAAGCAACGAGGGCGCATGGATCCTCCGTCTCACCCCAGGTCCGGATTTCCAGGCCCATGTCACCGACAGGGCTGGCACTTGCCGCAAGTTGTTCCAGCCCCGGCACAACCAGGCATGGCTCGGCGCCTGTTGGGATCACCAGGCAGGTAAGTCGCTCAAGTGGAACGGCGTCGTACCCAACGAGGTAGAGCAGGTCCGGTCCGGGAGTGACCAGCACCGCGTCTATGCCGGCCAGTCCCGCGGCATTGCGAACACGGTCGATTCTCTGCAGGTAGTCAGCCGACACCTGCTCACCGTAGGCCATCGCACTATCGCCGCTGCCACGGTCGGCCATCTGCAACCATGGGCGCGTGCCAAGCCCACGTCCTCTGCTCCTGCTCGACTCGGCCTCCCTGTACTACCGCTCCTTCTTCGCCCTTCCGGAGTCGATGACCGCCCCGGATGGCCGTCCGCACAATGCCATCCGCGGCTTCCTTTCCACCATCACCCGGCTGGTAGACCGGTTTCAGCCCGCTGCTCTCGCCGCATGCTGGGATGCCGATTGGCGTCCTCAGTGGCGCGTTGACCTGATCCCGTCCTACAAGACCCATCGCCTCGCGGAGGGATCGACCGACGCCGAGTCCGAGCCAGACACGCTCACCCCACAGATCGGTGCGATCGCCGACCTACTGGATGCCATGGGAATTACCCGGCCGTGGGCTCCCGACCATGAGGCGGACGATGTGATCGCCAGCCTCGCCGCCCAGTCAGACGGGCCCACCATCGTGGTCACCGGTGACCGCGACCTCGTCCAGGTCGTCCGCGACCAACCCGACGTGCGCGTCCTGCTGGCGACGAACGGCGGGATGGACAAGTGGCCGCTGCTGGGTACTGCCGAGGTCTTTGAGCGCTTCGGGGTCAAGGCCGAACAGTACGTCGACTTCGCCGTCCTGCGCGGAGATCCATCCGACGGCCTTCCCGGGGTCCCTGGAATCGGGGCAAAGACCGCCGCGGCCCTCCTTGCCGAATTCGGATCAATCGACGTGACCCTGCAGATGGCGGCTGCAGAGGTCCACCGCAAACCACTGACACCTCGAATCGCGCTGGCCCTGAGCGAGCATGCAGAGGAGTTGCTGGCGGCCCAGACCGTGGCGACCGCGATCACCACCCTGGCCGTCCCGGAGCCAATCGCCCTGCCTGTCCTTGCAGCGGATCCCACCGCCGCGCACGCCATCGCCGATCA
>JAULZL010000390.1:0-2293 GCA_032117355.1 Candidatus Nanopelagicales bacterium | reverse complement strand
CGACTGTGCCATGTCGGCATCGTTGAGTCCTGGTGGCGTGCTCTGCAGGCCGTCGTAGATGGCCGCGAGCTGGTCTTCGGAGAAGGCCGCATTGATGTATGCGGATTTGTATTTGCCGAACTGATTGGGCCCTGACCCGTTGAGCGTCTGGACGGCCTCGAGGTAGGGATAGTGGATGACCTCCTGCTGGCTGGGGCGCACTCCGAGGGCGTCTCTTACCTTGCGCAGGGCTCGCTGGGCGCGGACCAGGTGGCGGTCGAGATCTGACCGTGGACTCGAGGCCACCTGCAGGGTCATGGAGATCGATCCCGCTGCTCGGTGCTTGAGGCGGAGGATGGTGAATTGCTCGCCGGGGAGATCCGGGGTCAATGCCGCGTAGTTGTCGACGAGTCGAGTGAAGGTTCGCTGAGTGAAGGTCTCCCAGTCCCACGTCGCCTGCCACAGGCTGGCCCAGGCAGGTGCCGCGGGCAGCGTCGCGAACCAGAATCGGCAAATTACGCCGTAGTTCCCACCCCCGGCCCCTCGGAGGGCCCAGAAGAGGCTGCGCTCGTCGGGGTCGGAGCTCGAGTCACTCACGTGTCGCATGCGTGCTGTGCTGGTCGCAGCATCCCAGGTCACCACGTCCATCCCAGTCACGTGATCGATCGTGAGACCGTGCAGGCGGGAGAGAAGGCCGAAGCCGCCCCCGGAGATGTGGCCGCCGGCCCCCACGGAATAGCAGGATCCCGCGGGTAGCGTGACCCCGTAGCCATTGAGCAGTGAGCGGTACGCAGTCCAGTTCTCCGCACCCGCATCGACGAAGAAGGCACCCCGCTCGGTGTCGTAGCCAGCTCCGCTCAATCCGGACATGTCGATGATGGCGCGCGTTGCATCGTTGTAGACGAAGCCCTCGTAGCAGTGGCGACCAGACACCACCTTCACGTCCCGGCCGTACTTGGATAGCGCCTCCTGCACACAGGCGGTGACCTCTGCGCCGGTCATCGGCGTGTAGACGGCCTCCAATGCCGATGCGAACCAGCGTCGGTTGAATCCCTGACGATCACTTGGCAGCAGTGCCCGGCTGCGCGGCTCAGCCGCGAGGGCCACGCTCGGCGGTGCCCCTGCTGCCAGACCCGCTGCACCAGCAAGTCCCAGGCCGGTGAGGAAAGTGCGTCGGGAGAGTCCCCCTGCGTCAGGACTCCTAGCCATGCAGCCACTCCGGCACGCCGACATGGTGGCACACCTGAGCCGATGGGCATGGGCGATCACGAGCCCGGGTCAATGGGGGCGAGGGGGAATCACCCAACCTGATTGACCGTGACGATGGTAGACGGGATCAGCGGCGCGCCATCGTCGCTGTTCTCCGATGTCCCGTAGAAGATCTCGGTGCCGGTGCCATTCGCGGCAATCATCAGCTCGAAGTAGTCCCCGGGTGCCGCGACAACGAAGAAGTTCCAGGCGGCGACTGCTCGCTCTCCTGTCGTGTCTGTCGCAAGGTACTCATCCGTCGAGGAGATGGGCACTGCGACTCCGTTTTGACTGAGCCAAATGGTGACGACCCTTCTCTGATTCACCGTATTGAGCAATTGCAGCGAGAAGGCGATGTTGTACACGCCGGGGGTGTCCATGGTGATCTTCGTCGAGTCGACGATCGAGGCTCCCTGTGCGAATAGGGTTCTCCGCAGGGGCACCGGGACCGCACCGGTTGCCGGGATGGGGACGACGTCCGTGTCGTCGAAGCTGCCGTAGGCGCCGAAGCCGCCGGCCGGGCCGCTAGGACCGGGTTCACCTCGCGGACCCGAAGGGCCTGGGACGCCAGGCAATCCTGACGGTCCCCGAATCCCCGCCGGCCCCTCTGGCCCGACCGGGCCGACGATCGACCAGATGAGCGCACGCTCTCGACGGAAGCAGGGACGATTGGTGCGCGGAATCCGCATGTCCCCCGTCGCACGGTCCACGCAGGCGCGAACTGCGGATCCGGATGAGGGCTGCTGCAGAGCCTGGGGAGCACTCCCGACTGTCGCCAGTCCGATCAACGTCGCCGTGATGAGGGTGCCTGCGCCCATGGCGAGCGCTCGCATCACACCGGGGACCATCGGCTCAGTGTGCGAGACAGGAAGCCGTGCCTCTCGGCAACGGAGGTCAGCATTCGGTCATGGCAGCCGCGTGCGATGGCCTAGCCTCACTTGTGACCAGGGAGGCTCTATGTCGTATGAACCCACGTGGGAGTCGGTGAGCACGCATCCGCTTCCAGAGTGGTACGACGATGCGAAGCTCGGCATCTTCCTTCACTGGGGCCTGTACTCCGTGCCCG
>JAULZL010000389.1:0-2376 GCA_032117355.1 Candidatus Nanopelagicales bacterium | reverse complement strand
TACCGGCCGCAAGCAACTGGCGATAGCGCTCATTGGACTCCGCGGCAGTACCGAAACCGGCGTACTGCCGCATCGTCCAGGGCCGACCCGTGTACATGGTCGGGTAGACACCCCGCGTGAACGGGTACTCCCCTGGGACGCCGATGTGCTCGGCTGGGTCCCAGCCGGTCAGCGCATCCGGGCCATACACCGGTTCAATCGGCTGGCCCGACTGCGTCTGACCCATCGTCTCGACCGCTCGCCCTACTCGCTGCGACCGCGCACGCGGATCTTGCTGCCGAGCCAGCGGATCGGGTCGTACTTCTGATCCGCCACCCGCTCCTTGAGCGGGATGAGTGCGTTGTCGGTGATGTGGATGTGCTCCGGGCAGACCTCAGTGCAGCACTTGGTGATGTTGCAGTACCCGAGGCCGAGTTCCTCCTGAGCCATCTGCTTGCGATCGAGGGTGTCGAGTGGGTGCATGTCGAGCTCGGCAACCCGCATGAGGACGCGCGGGCCGGCGAAGGCCTGCTTGTTCTCCTCGTGATCGCGCACCACGTGGCAGGTGTTCTGACACAGGAAGCACTCGATGCACTTGCGGAACTCCTGCGAACGCTGGACGTCCTCCTGGGCCATCCGGTACTCGCCGGGCTGCAGACCCTCCGGGGGCTGGAAGGCCGGAACCTCGCGGGCCTTCTCGTAGTTGAAGGAGACATCGGTGACAAGATCGCGGATGACCGGGAAGGCCCGCAACGGCGTGACCGTGACGACCTCATCCTCTTCGAAGGTGTTCATCCGTGTCAGGCACATCAGTCGCGGCTTGCCGTTGACCTCGGCGCTGCACGACCCGCACTTGCCAGCCTTGCAGTTCCATCGAACGGCCAGGTCATTGCACTGGGTCGCCTGAAGGCGATGAATCGCATCGAGAACGACCTCGCCCTCGTTGACCTCGACCTCGTAGTCGACGAGCGAGCCACTGCCATTGTCTCCGCGCCAAAGGCGGAACTTCGCCAGGTATCCCATGTCTATGCCTCTCCCTTGCCCAGGAGCTGGAGTTCATCTGCGGACACGTACTTACTGAGTTCCTTGGTATCGAAGAGCTCAGCTAGGTCAGCCGGGAAGAGCGGAAGCGGCTGCGGTGAAACAACGACCGACCCTTCCGAGGTGCGGCAGACGAGGTTGACCTTCCGCCACTCGGGTTCCATCGTCGGGAAGTCATCGCGGGTATGCCCGCCACGCGACTCCTCGCGGGTGAGCGCTGCCCGGGCGATGGCCTCCGAGACGAGGAGCTGCTTCGGTAGGTCCAGGGCGAGGTGCCAGCCCGGGTTGTACTCCCGGCCACCCACGACCTTGAGCGCCTGAGCACTCTTCTTGAGCTCGTCGATCTCACGGAGCGCCTGCTCCATCTCGGTGCGGGTGCGGATGATGCCGACAAGGTCGTTCATGATCCCTTGCAGACGCGCTTGGACCTCGTACGGGTTCTCGCCGGTCTCGTGGGAGAAAGGCTTGAGCGACGTCGCGATCGCTGCCTGAACCTCCGCCTCGTCGACGGCTGCATCATCGGCCGTCGCGGCGTACTCCGCCGCCGAGTCGCCGGCACGACGGCCGAAGACCAGCAGGTCAGAGAGGGAGTTGCCACCGAGCCGGTTGGATCCATGCAACCCGCCCGCGGCCTCGCCGGCACAGAACAGGCCCTTGACCCCGGCGACAGCCTGAGAGTCAGGATCAACCTCGACCCCGCCCATCACGTAATGGCAGGTCGGCCCGACCTCCATCGGCTCCAGGGTGATGTCGACGTCCGCGAGCTCCTTGAACTGGTGCCACATCGAAGGCAACTTGGCCTTGATGACGTCCGCGGGAAGGCGCTTCGAGACGTCAAGGAAGACACCGCCGTGCGGGGATCCACGACCGGCCTTCACCTCGGTGTTGATGGCCCGAGCCACCTCATCACGAGGAAGCAACTCCGGTGGACGCTTGTTGTTGTCCGGATCGGAGTACCAGCGATCGGCCTCCTCCTCCGTGGTCGCGTACTTGTCCTTGAAGACGTCCGGGATGTAGTCGAACATGAACCGGCGTCCCTCGGAGTTGGTCAGGACACCACCGTCGCCACGAACAGACTCCGTCACCAGGATGCCCTTGACCGACGGCGGCCAGACCATGCCCGTCGGGTGGAACTGCACGAACTCCATGTTGACCAGGGAGCCGCCCGCCAACATCGCAAGGGCGTGGCCGTCGCCGGTGTACTCCCATGAATTGGACGTGACCTTGTAGGACTTCCCGATCCCGCCTGTGGCGATCACCACGGACCGCGCCTGGAAGAGCACGAATTCACCGCTGGGCCGCCAGTAGGCAAGCACCCCGTTGACCTTGCGGTCATCACCCTCGCCGGTCATGAAC
>JAULZL010000388.1:0-4458 GCA_032117355.1 Candidatus Nanopelagicales bacterium | reverse complement strand
CGTCCTTGCGAAGAAGGCCGCTGCTTTTTTTAGGAACTCGTTTTCCAGCCGCAGTCTGCGGATCTCGTCTTCCATCTCGGCCACGCGGGCACGCTCCACCGGTGTCAGGGCCTTCTCAGGCTCGGGATTGCTCTGCTTCCACTCGTTCACCCAGTTGCCGAGCGTGCCCTCGTTGATCTCCAACTCACGCGCGATCTCGGCAATCGGGCGGCCCGTCTCGATGACGAACTGCACCGCCTCAGCCTTGAACTGAGGCGAGAACTTCCTTCGATGCTGGGCCACAGACCCATCCTCTCGTCAGGAGAGAACCTGTCCAAGATCCTTCATACACCTCACAGCAACGGTGCACGTGGCACCGGGACCCTGGCCTGGAAGACCTGCCTGCCCGAGACCTGCGCGGCCGGCAAGGTGCTGAAGTACAAGGTCAAGGTGCTCCTTGGCGGACTTGCCTCCGCACCTGGCCTGGAGACGTGGTCGAAGATGTACGTGACGTTCAACGACCTTGGCCCGGCGGGGTTGGAGACCGGCACCTACACGATCGACAACACGGCCAGCTGACGGCGAGGCAGCTACGGCGAGTCTCCAATATCGGCCGGGTGTGATGCCTGGTCATGGAGACAAGCCACGGACTGCTGTTATCTGACGGGATGTTGGCTCGGCCCGAGCCGTCGCTGCCTCCGCTGAGGAGGGCGATGGGCAGGCCGATGCGGTCAGTGCATGCTCATTGAGGGGTCGATCGACTTCCTTCAAGCGGGGGTGCGCGTCGCGTGACCTGTCAGTAGTGCTCGGGTCGTAGCAGGCCTTTGCGAGTCCTCCGGGCCCGCCCCGTTGCGGGGCGGGCCCGGACTCAGTGCTGATGGTGCTGGCAGCTCACGGGGTGTAGGTGAAGTTCCCGCTCGCGAGGGTGCCCTTGAACATGTATCCGCCGAAGCGACCACCGGACAGGGTGAGCGCCATCTTGTCGCCCTTGTCCGGGCCGGTCTTCCCGGTATCCACTGCGGTGATAGGGCAGCGAGGCCCTGTGGCGCTTCGACGTGCTGCCGCTTCTGGATGACTGCGACGCGGTCCTTCGGCGCGACGG
This sequence comes from Candidatus Nanopelagicales bacterium, assembly GCA_032117355.1. GTDB lineage: Bacteria > Actinomycetota > Actinomycetes > S36-B12 > S36-B12 > REEB460. The sequence goes on along the minus strand of JAULZL010000388.1, from coordinate 3,377 downwards.
CGTGGGGGCTGCCGCGAGGGTGTTCGCTGGCGAGCCAGACCTGACCGGGACGAAGTGGGATCACTTCGTCCTCGTGGACGGCAGCCATCTCCTCTACGGGGTTGAGGCTCCGTACGTGCAGGCGATGCCGGGGCCGAGCGGCTGGTACGCGGATCTGTCGTTCATGGTGCGGATAGTGTTTGGTCGTCACGGCCCCGTTGATCAGTGACGTGTGGAGCACGGGTGGAGCGCGCCGGACGGCGAGACGAACGTCGGGTTGTTTGCGAGCTCGCCATGTATGACGTAATGTCATACATGTGAGCAGGACAGTGGTAGTTCAGGCGCGGATCTCCGAGGCGGAGGCCGCGGTCGTGCAGGCTGATGCATTGCAGCTCGGGCTGGAGGGGACGTCGGAGGCGGTGCGCGAGGGCCTGTCGCTGCTGCACCGGCGCGCTCAGCTGTCGTCGCTCGCCCAGTCCTACGACGACTTCTACGGCGGAGAGCCAGCCCCGCTGTCCGACGTGACCGAGGCGCTCTACAGCGTCGACTAATGCCGCGGCCGACCGATCCATCCCCGCCGCCCTTCCGCGGCGATGTCTGGGATGTCGCCTTCCCTCGGATCGGAACCCATCCCGCTGTGGCGCTGACGACCAACGCCCTGCGCGGGCGGCTGTCGTCGGTGACCGTTGTGCTCGTTACCGGAACGCCAGGCCCGACTGCGACCCACGTCGAGCTCGGGCCGTCCGCAGGATTGACCCGGTATCACGTCAGCTACGCGAACGTCACCGATCTCCACACCGTGCCGGTCGCGCGGTGCCGCACGTTCCGGGGGCGGCTGGCACCCAGCGAGATGGAGCTGCTTGAAGACTCGCTCGCGCTCGTGCTGGGCCTGCCCGTTCGGGCGATGCCGGCCTGACCGAGCCCGCGGTCTCGAGCGAATGGCCGGCTGGTCAATGACTTCGTCGGCAAGCGCTCGTGCCCGCGATCCCCGAGGCGATGCGCCGTGGCCCAGTCGAAGGTGCGCGCGAGGGGAATGTCAGACCTGACTCGTACGGTGAGAGGCGATGAGTTTGCCCGAGGGATCACATGAAGGGATCGACACGTATGTTGCTCACAGATCGAGTCAGGAGAAGCGGCCGGGGGGCCGTGGCGGGGCTTGTCAAGATCTCTGTGTAAGTCGGTTCTGGCCGGTGGTTAGTTGAGGTGTCCTGCGAATCGTTCTGGGAATGCGATGACGAGGGCGCCGAGGGCTTCGTTCCATCCTTGCGTGGTGGTACCTTCGATGAGCTTGCCGTGCAGTGAAGCCTCGGCCCTGGTCGCGGCCTTGGCTCGTTCCCGGGCGCGCTTGTCCTCGATGTTGCGGATCGACAACCAGAGGAGCTTGACCACGGCGGCGTCGTTGGGGAAGTGCCCGCGGTTCTTGATGATCTTGCGGAGCTGGTAGTTCAAGGACTCGATCGCGTTCGTGGTGTAGATGACCCTGCGGACCGCGGGAGCGAACTCCAGGAACGGGATGAACCGGTCCCACGCGGCCCGCCAGGTGGTCGCGGTCGCGGGGTACTTTCGGCCTAGCTCGGACGCCTCGAACGCCTCGAGGGCGGCCAGGGCGGTGTCCTCGTTCACGGCCGTGTAGACAGGCTTCAGAGCCGCGGCGACGGCCCGCCGGTCCTTGTAGTTCACGAACCGCATCGACGCCCGGATCAGGTGCACGACGCAGACTCCCGCTGTCAACCTCGGCAGGATTTGCGTCGTTGCTGGCTGCGGCTGTCGTTGACTGCCTTGGGCATGGGTGATGGCCCGCTGTCGGTGAGTGGTCAGCGGGCTGGGCCGTGTGTGGCTGTACTAGGCGGCTGGGGCTGGCTGGCGGGAGGCGTGCCGTTCGGGGTCGTAGGTGGCATGGTCGGTCCAGCACCGCCATAGGACCCGGACCCAGCGGGCTCCGATGCCGCGCAGCGCTCGGGAGTGCAGCTGGCCGCGGGCTCTTGCCTGCTGGTAGGCGGCGTGCGCCCATTCGTCCTCGCGGGTCGACACGAACGACCACCACGTGATGGCGTGCCGCATCCGTGCGTTCGCGGCGTAGCGGAAATGCACCGAGCGGTGCCTGCCGCTGGACCGGGTGACCGGCGCGGTGCCGGTCTCGGCGAGGAGGGCGTCTGCGGTGGGGAACCTGGCCCGGTCCTCGCCCATCTCGGTCAGCATCGTCGCCGCCGTGACCGTGCCCATCCCGGGGAATGCCAGGAACAGGCCCGCGTCGGGATGCTCGGCCAGCCGCTCGGCCAGGCGGCCGGTGACCGCGCGGACCTGACGGTTGAGCAGGTCGAGCTGGTCGACGAACATCATGGCCGTGTATGCCTTCCCGGCCACGGTGCCCGCCGACGCTTCCAGCAGGTGGGCCTGCATCCGCTCGACCAGCACCTCGGGCCTGGTCCGCCCGGAGTATCCGTGGCGGCCGCAGAACCGGTCCATCCGCGCGACGCCGACCCGGGCGGCATGCCCGGGCGTGGGGTAGTCCCTCAGGAACGCCAGGGAGATGTCGCGGTCCAGGCTGGAGAACACGTGCAGCACCGCCGGGTGGTACGCCAGCAGCGCCGACCGCAGCCGGTTCTCCGCGTCCCGCTGGCTGGCCACCAGCCGGTCCCGGTCCCGGGACAGGGCCCGCAGCTCCAGTAGCAGCGGCGACGGGACCGGCAGCGGCCGCCAGTGCCGGTGCTCGTGGCGAAGAGTGTCGGCCAGGACGAACGCGTCGAACGCATCCGACTTCGCCGGCGCCATCCGGTACCGCTCCCGTGCCCGCGCCGACACCTTCGGCGACACGCAGAACAGCCGGTGCCCATGCCGGTGCAGGTGCTCCACCAGCAGCCCCTCGGCCCGCTCGATCGCGATCCCGGCCAGGGGCCCGGCCCCGGCCAGCGCCTTGCCGAGCCCGGCCAGCCCGGCGACGTCATGCCCGTACCGTGCCTGCAGCACGATCACCCCATCCGCGTCCACCACGCACAACTGGTGCCAGGTCTCGCCCCAGTCGATCCCGGCGAACGACCCGCGCCAGGGATCTGCCCCCGACGCTCCCAACGAATCCCATGCCCGCATCCGACCTCGCTTCCAACCCAATGGCCACCGCATCGCCGACCGGCCCGGTACCTCATCACGGCGCTCACGGCGCGACTCCCGCTGGCCAGTCCCCGGCCCGCGACCGCCAGGAGGGACCGGTCTGCGTAAGGGCCTCGAAGGCGACGCGTCTGCATAGGTCCTCTCCCGACGGCACGGTGACTCGACGGGACCATCCCGCCAGCACCATGGTGGACTGATGATGTCTGGACCACCGTCTGGGGCCAGGTCGCCTCGATGGCCTCGGCGAACCCGGTCAGCCCATCGACGCAGGCGATGACGACATCGCGCAC
>JAULZL010000387.1:0-1727 GCA_032117355.1 Candidatus Nanopelagicales bacterium | reverse complement strand
ACGCCTACCGGGGCATGGACAACATCGCCAGCGGCACGAATGACATGTGGTACGACGCCGTCATTCCCAACTACTTCGACCTCGCCGACTTCGACTACTCCGAGGAGAAGGACGACTACTTCCTGTTCCTCGGCCGGGTGAACTCCGGCAAGGGAATCCACATCGCCCTGCAGGTGGCACGCGAGGTCGGCGCGAAACTGATGATCGCCGGCCCGGGCGAGCTGACCGGCAGCGAAATCGACACCGATCCGGCGGAGTTCGCCACCCTGCTCGGCACCGTCGGCCCCGAGGAACGCCGGAAGCTGTTCTCCCGGGCCAAGGCGGTGCTGGCGCCGTCGATCTTCCTGGAACCGTTCTGCGGGGTCCAGATCGAGTCCATGCTGTCGGGCACCCCGGTGATCAGCACCGACTGGGGCGCCTTCTCCGAGTACAACATCCATGGCGTCACCGGCTACCGATGCCGGACGTTCGAGCAGTTCGTCTGGGCGGCCAAGAACATCGGGAACATCGAGCCGATCAACTGCCGAACCTGGGCCGAGCGCAACTTCTCCCTCGAGCGCGTGGCCGATATGTTCGACGAGTACTTCGATTCGGTGGCAAACATCTATAACGGCAAAGGCTGGTACGAGCCCAACCCCGGCCGCACCGAACTGGACTGGCTCTACAAGTTCCCGCCCGAGCATTGGGGCGCGACCGCCACCACCCTGCCTGGTCAACCCGCCTAGCCCAACATCACCGAAACGTTTGCATCGACCGCCCAACTACCGGACACTGACCGTCGGGAGGTCGGGGGGTCATGGGGGAAACTCACGTCGCGGTCGTCGACGAGCACGAGGTTGTGCGCGCGGGTCTGCAGACCTGGCTGGCACCCGACACCCAGGTGAGCGGTTTCGCCAGCCACCGCGAGTTGCTCGACTGGTTTCCGACCTCCGACGGCGTCGATGCGGTGGTCACCGAGATCCAGGAGAACGGGCACGCTCCGGACCTGGACCGCCTACGCGTGGTCTGCGCCTCGGGTTCCAGCGTGATCGTCTTCTCGCGCCTGACGTCCCCGGAGGTGATCCTGCGGTGCCTAGACGCCGGCGCCAGGTGCTATCTGACCAAGTCGGAGGGCAGGGACCATCTGTTGGAGGCTGTGCGCCGCGCCTGCGACAACGAGTCCTACATCGGCCCGGCGATGGCCGAGGCCCTACACCGGCGCAACGCCGTCGGCCGGGTGACGTTGTCGGAACGGGAACGCGAGGTGCTGATGGCCTGGCTTCGCACCGAGAGCAAGGATGAGGTGGGCCGGATCCTGCACATCGCCCCGGCCACGGTCCGGACCCACCTGCAGCGAATCCGGGTGAAGTACGCGCAGACCGGCCGGCCCGCGTCGACGAAGTCGGCTCTGTTCGCACTGGCCGTCGAAGACGGGCTGATCGGTCTGAGCGACCTGCGCAGTGACCGTCAGTCCGTGGATGCCTGACTGGTGTAGTCCGTTCGGATGAAGGCTCCTGGGACGCCGACCGGCTACACCAGTTTTCGGTAACCTCGCATTCACCGAGAGGGTCAATAGGCAGGGGGGCCGCCGAATGCACTCAGAATCCCAGTGGCGCTATCGCGCGTATCGCAGGGGGCTGCGACTGGTGAAGTACAAGCAGGCATCGCCGGCCTACGAGATGTACGGGCCCTATTCTCTGGTCGACCTGTCGACCAGAGCGATCGTGGCGACGAATCTCGACGCCGAC
>JAULZL010000386.1:0-2660 GCA_032117355.1 Candidatus Nanopelagicales bacterium | reverse complement strand
AGCCGGACTCGACTGCGGCCACTGCACCACCAAGGTCGAGGACTCGCTGCAACTCCTCGCGAGCTTGGTCGACCATCGTGGAGACCAGGCCCTCAACCACCACCGAACCGGTGAACAGGTCGTCGTACTCCAGTAGATCGCTCTCAAAGGCGAGTACCTGCTGGATTCGCAGCGACCACTGCTGATCCCACGGCCGGGGAAGTCCAAGGGCCTCGTTCCAAGCGGGCAGTTGCACCGCCCGGGCCCGGGCGTCCTTGGACATCGTCACGGCGAGCATCTCCAGCACAATCCGCTGCACATTGTTTTCCGGCTGCGCCTCGGTCAGGCCGAGGGAGTTGACCTGCACTCCGTAGCGAAAGCGGCGCTGCCGAGCATCAGTGACGCCGTAGCGCTCAAGGGTGATCTCATCCCAGAGCTGGACGAAGGCTCGTACCTTGCACATCTCCTCGACGAAACGGACTCCAGCGTTCACGAAGAAGGAGATGCGAGCTACTACCTCACCGAACCTCACTTCGGGGACCTGGCCACTGTCGCGTACGGCATCAAGCACGGCGATCGCAGTTGCCAGCGAGAAGGCCAACTCTTGGACGGGTGTTGCCCCAGCCTCCTGCAAGTGGTAGCTGCAGATATTGATTGGATTCCACTTGGGGATGTGCTCAACGCTGTAGGCGATCATGTCGGTGATCAGCCTGATCGACGGCGCGGGCGGGAAGATGTACGTCCCGCGCGATAGGTATTCCTTGATGATGTCGTTCTGGGTCGTCCCCTGAAGTGACCCCTCAGACGCCCCCTGATCCTGGGCGGCAACGATGTACAGCGCGAACATCCACATCGCGGTGGCATTGATGGTCATCGAGGTGTTCATCCCGCCGAGGGGGATCCCTTCGACCAATCGGCGCATGTCACCGAGATGGGCGACGGGCACACCGACCTTGCCGACCTCGCCCCGCGCCATCGGGGAGTCCGGGTCGTAGCCGGTCTGGGTCGGCAGGTCGAAGGCCACGCTCAGGCCGGTCTGGCCTTTTGCGATATTCGCCTTGAACAACGAGTTCGAGGCGGACGCCGACGAATGACCGGCGTAGGTGCGAATCAGCCAGGGAGCATCCTTGGGACGAGCCATGATCGGAGCGTAGCGATGGCTTCTTGGGGCCGTGCATTCAGGTGAGCAAGCGCTTAGTGCAGTCGGGGTGCAGGATTAGGTCGTGCCCTCATGGAATGCATATTCATACGCATTCGGGCCCCTGTTCGCCTTCCTTGGCATCGGCGCTCTCGTACTCATTCTGAGGTGGGCCTTCAGTCGAGGTAGTTCGATCGTTGCCGCTGCACCGCGGCAGGGCGCTCCCGACGAGTACGGCCTGCTGGTCGCTGTGGCAAACCCGTCCACGTATATAGAGGGAGAGATCCTGAGGCGCCGCCTCGAGGAAGCCGGGCTGCGCGCCAACCTGGCCCAGACCCTCGAAGGTCCACGCGTCATGGTCTGGCCCGCAGACGAAGCTCGAGCCCGATCACTGTTGAGCTAGTCCGGGCCGGTCGAGCATTCAGGAAGTCGCGGCAACCGCTCTCGAGATAAGCACCGTAAGCATGAGGATCGCGAGCAACACCTGTATTGCCATGATCAACTTGGTGACGCGCGACATGACGGCCTCAGAGGTGGGGCCGTAGGTCGAGTTGACGTTCAGCGAGATGAACAGGTAGTCGAACAGATTGGGCGTTGGGGGTGGCTGGCCCTCCCGGGCCGGCCAAACGAAGGCCCCACCCGGCGTGGAAACGTCCAGCAGCACGTAGACGAACATAAAGACGGTGACGCTCATCCCGTACACGGCCCCGACATCCCACAGGCTGCTGAGACCGGAGCCCTCCTGAACGTGTGCGGTGCTGAGCATCGAGATGACGTTCGCGATGACCTGGATCACCGAGAAGCCAAGGTAGATCGCTGCGGCAGGAAAGAGCGCACGCGGATACGGCTTGAGCAAGGCGACCACTATGGCAGCCGAGGTGACGACGAAGAGTGCGGTGCTGGCCGTCTCGACCGCTCGGACCACGTCCGCGGTCGAGCCGGCAACCGCGCCACTGCTCTCCAACCGACGCGAGAGCAAAGTGTCCATCGCCCAAATGGTCAGAATTCCCGCTACCACCGAGTAGCGGCCCCGACCATGGGTGAGCCGGGCGAGAAGCCGGTCGGCCGGGCCCTGCCCCGCGATCAAGCCCGGGTCACTCGGCGGCAAGTCCGTCCCAGGCATAGTCGATAGCCTAGGCTGCGCCGCCACGATCGTGGTGGGGCGACGGCTGAGGGGCAGATCCATGGGCGAGTCACTGTCACCGGTTGAGGTCGCCCATGAGGCGCACCGCCATCGCGGGCATGGGTCTCACCAGGCATCCGGCCACCACCGCATTCATCAGATCGTTGAGGCAGCGCTCCTCGCCGGCGTGCCCATCCTCGCAGCCTGGTCGGGCTTCGCGGCCGCGTCGTACGGGACCGACTCGCGGATCTCGTTCGCCGAGTCTGCCCGAGCGGATACGCGTGCGGCCGAGAAGTTGCTGGAGGCCGACTCAGTCGAGAACTTCGATGAATCTGCCTTCAATGCGTGGCTCATCGCAGATCTCCTCGGCGGTGGGCCGCGGGCAGAGATTGCTCGGGCACGATTCTCACCCGCACTTGA
>JAULZL010000385.1:0-5992 GCA_032117355.1 Candidatus Nanopelagicales bacterium | reverse complement strand
CGTAACCGATCCGGGTCCCGTAGCTCGCTCCCCAGTAGGTGAGCTTCTGATCTCCAACTGCCTTCCGCATCATGTTCAGATCGCGGACGACGTTGTTGGTCCCCATGTGTCGGGCGATCCCGAGGTTCTTCGGCAGGCACTGGAGTCCGAGCTGCCTCTGCTGACCTCGATAGTGCGACAGGAACGAAAGCCACTGTGATCTGGTCGGAATCCCGGTCTCTGGGAGTAATCCTGTCGGAAGGCCTCCGATCGCCTTACAGCCCTCGATCGTGGGTCTGGACTGACCCATTCCCCGGGGATCCCACGAGACGAAGTCGAAGCGGCGCCTGATCGAAGCGGGAAGAGTAGAGGCAACACCACCGAGGACTTGTTCCACCCCAGAAGCACCGGGTCCTCCCGGGTTGTAGAAGATGGTTCCCTTCCTCTTTCCGGTGGCAGGCGCCTTGGCCGCCACGAGGGCGACATTCTTGCCGTTGGGCTTGGAGTAGTCACGCGGGAGCACGATGACCCCACACCGAAGGCTCGGCGTCTGCTTGTTGCACTTGAACCACTCGAACTCGCCCACGCTGGGCTTTGCGAAGGCGACGGAGGGTATGGCAAGGCCGGCGAGGAGGAAGAAGGCAGCGAAAACCGCTGGTGCCACGAGCGATGCACGGAATCCAGCCGTCGTCGTCTGCTGCATCCTCGCCTTTCGTGCTCTCGTAATTCGGGGATCCTGCTCTGTTTGCGGTCTCCACGCTAGCGCAGCGGAACCTTACCCAGCCGTTCGGCCTGCCCTTCTGCGAGGGCGATCCAGATGCCGCTGCTAGAATCCGGTTTGCGACGCGGGGTGGAGCAGTCTGGTAGCTCGTCGGGCTCATAACCCGAAGGTCGCGGGTTCGAATCCCGCCCCCGCTACTTACTATCGACCATCTGTGTGCGCGTTAAAGGTCGCGCTGCTGTGGGTCGTGCATCAGGGGAAGGGCGCGAGTGCCAATGTTCAATTGCACCACGATGAAGCGCAGCAGCACAACCGTCCCCGCGCAGGCAATGCTTCCGGCGAGCACGGTGACCGCGTAGGTTCCGCGCCGCCTTAGAGGTGGGGCTACAAGGCCACCGGTTCGAATCGCCCGTCCTTGGGCAACTCGGATGTCCGGGGATCACCTTTGAAGTTGGTCTTCGTCAACTCGACGAGGTAGGTCTTGGGATCTTGGAACGTCCGATAGGAGTACCGCAATTCCGTCAGGTTGCAGATGGAGGAGAAATCGGTCACGTCGTTGACGCTCTCCCCATTTTCCAGGGGCATCTTAGTCAGGCCCGGCGTGATGTCGAAGTTGTTTAGGATGTGAAGGGTCAACTGCTCGGCCGCATGCCCATCGGTGGGCTCGTCAGAGGCGGTGACTTGAGCCAAGGCACGGATGAACCGCGATGGTGAGGTCGTACCGGCCGGAAGCCCCATTAGTCCTTGCCCGAGGGCAAGCGGATCGATCTCGACCCCATTGATCTCTGCCGGGTCCGGATTGAGGCTCGACATGCCGAGATAATTGCCTGCGTTGGTGTAGTGCCAGTCCAGGAATGGAGAGTTCGTGCCCACGCCCAGTGGGTTGTCGACCACCCTCGGGCCGTCAGGGTGTAACTCGATGGCCACGGATTCGTCCTCATCGTGCATCAACACGTGGACCGGCGGTACGATACCCATGCCCGGATCGTGGCCCCAGACATTGATTTCGGGAAGAACCTTGCGGACCTCTTTGAGCGACCCACAGGTGCCTAAGAGGAAGGCGACGATGTCGAGTTCGGAGATGTCACTCCCGTCTCCCTTGAAGTCCTGATAGGAGCAATATTTTTCGCTGTCCATGTAAAGGACGTGAGCCGAGACGCCGGTCTCGCTCATCGCGTCCACGTACCAGTTGGGTTTGCCGAAGCAGGACACGCCAACGATTCCATGTTTGGCTGTCCATTCCTTGCCCTCGACCTTGCTCCCATCAGGAGAGAGGCCTTGACCGCTGTAATCAGACGGCAGCACGCCGAAATTCCATGGCATCAGCAGCGGAAACTCCTCGGTCCGACCTACGACGACAGTCCCGTCTTTTGCCTGCTTGCATTTGAAGTTCGTGCACACGGTATTCAAACCTCCTTTGTCGCAGTCGATCCTCTGATGAGCCACTGAGCAGCGTTTCTGTGACTGTATGGAGATCTGCGGATGGTGTGAAATTTGAGGGAGAGAGTCCTAACCAGAGCGCAGTCGCGGACTAACCTTCAGTCATGGCCGAATTGATCGTGACTCTGGCAGGCATAGGTTTGATTGCTGCGCTTGCTCGTTTCTTCTTCGGATCGCAAAAGGCGACCGGCGCCGAGCTCCACGATGGCGAGCAAGAGGTCGAGGTCGTGGTCAAGGGCGGCTATTCGCCCAATCTGATCCGCGCACGAGCGGGGATTCCTCTGAAGCTGGTATTCGATCGCCAGGAGGCGGGGGAATGCACTTCGCGCGTGGTCTTCCCGGATCTGGGTGTCAGTCGATCACTGCCCCCCTTTGCCCGCACGACGGTCGAGTTCGTGCCTGAGCGTGAGGGCGAGTTCGGATTCGCATGCGGGATGAACATGGTCCACGGCACACTGGTGGTCGAGGACGCTGGCGTCCCCGAACGCCCAGCTGCAAGCGGGACGATCGCGCACCAGAACCTTCCCGAAAGGGATGTGGCCCAGGCGATCGGCGTGGGTCCTACCCGAGAGGTAGATGCCCCTGAGGAAGAGGTGCTGGCGCTCCAGCCGGGGGGCATCAGCTGCGCCTCATGCGTTTCGAAGATCGAGACGGCCCTGCTAGACACCCCCGGGGTCGAGGGGGCCTCGGTGAACATGGCTACCGAGCGGGTCCGGGTGGCCTACGACCCTGGGCGGGTCAGGCCCGAGCGGTTGCGCCAGTCCGTGACCGACGCCGGCTACGAGCTCCTGGACGGCCATGGCGAGGTCCGGGACGATGCCACCGAGGCGGAGGACGCCGCCAGGAAGGCCGAGGTTGCCGACCTCAGCCGCCGCGTGGCCCTCGGCGCCGTGCTGACGACGCCGGTCCTAGTCGCGGTGATGGCGGAAGAGCTATTCGGTGCAATGTGGGTTCCCGAGTTCCTAATGGACCCTTGGGTTCAACTCGCGTTGATCGCACCGGTGATGTTCTATACGGGCTGGCCGATCCATCGCACTGGGTGGCTTAGTCTCGCTCACCGAAGCGCCGATATGAACACGCTGATCGCGATCGGCACTGCGGCGGCCTTCGGCTACAGCCTGTTCGTGACGCTCTTTCCGGATCTCCTCCCAAGTGACCTGCGCCACGTCTATTACGAGGCGGTCGGGGTGATTCTCACCCTGATTTTGCTCGGCCGCCTACTGGAAGTCAGAGCCAAGGCCGGTACGGGGGAGGCGATTCGCCGTCTGGTTGGCCTTCGGGCGAAAACCGCCCGGGTCGTGCGGGATGGTGGTGAGCAGGAGGTCCCCATCGACGAAGTGAGACCCGGAGACATCTTGTCGGTGCGCCCAGGCGAGAAGGTGGCGGTCGACGGGGAAGTCGTCGACGGCCGCTCGGCCGTCGACGAATCGATGGTCACGGGCGAGTCGCTACCGGTGACGAAGGAGCCAGGCGATACCGTGATCGGAGCGACGATGAACCAGACCGGTGCGTTCACATTCAGGGCTACCGGGGTGGGCGCCGAAACCATGCTGGCCCAGATCGTTCGCCTGGTTGAGGAGGCACAGGGGTCGAAGGCGCCGATCCAGCGACTCGCTGATCGCGTCGCCAGCTACTTCGTACCGGCTGCGCTATTCATCGCGATCGCAACCTTCGTTGTCTGGTTCGATTTCGGGCCGGAGCCGGCCCTCACCTTTGCGCTCGTTTCGGCACTTTCGGTCTTGATCATCGCCTGCCCTTGCGCGCTCGGCCTTGCGACTCCGCTCTCGATCATGGTGGGGACCGGCAAGGCAGCCGAGAGCGGCGTCCTGATCCGCTCGGCCGAGGCCCTAGAGACCGCACACAAGATCGACGTGGTGATCCTCGACAAGACGGGCACGATCACCCGGGGCGAGCCGGCGCTCACCGACATCGTGGCGCTGGGGTCGGTGGATGAGGGGGAGCTATTGAGGCTGGCGGCGGCTGCTGAAGGCTCCTCGGAGCATCCACTCGGATCGGCGGTTGTAGCCGCGGCTGGGGAGCGAGCGCTATCGCTCCCCGAGTCAGAGCATTTCGATTCGGTCACCGGCCGGGGCATCAGGGCAACAGTGGACGGGCGCTCGCTCCACGTTGGGACCAGACGCTTTCTGGGAGAAGAGGGTGTGGACGCAGGTCCTCTCGAAGCGGAAGCTGAGCGCTTGGAGGTGGAGGGGAAGACGGCGATCCTCGTCTCGGTCGACGGGGAGGCGGCAGGGGTCCTAGCCGTGGCGGACACGGTCAAGCCCGATTCGGCGGCCGCGGTCGCAGCGCTCCGAAAGCTCGGGCTGGAGGTTCTAATGATCAGCGGCGACAACCGGCGCACCGCCGAGGCGATCGCACGCGAAGTGGGAATCGAGCGTGTGCTCGCAGAGGTGCTGCCCGGCCAGAAGGCTCTCCAGGTCCGACGCCTGCAGGATGGGGGCAAGCTGGTCGCGATGGTCGGCGACGGAATCAATGACGCTCCGGCCCTCGCCCAAGCCGACGTGGGGATCGCGATCGGCACCGGCACCGATGTTGCGATCGAGGCGGCCGATGTCACCCTCGTATCCGGAGACCTTCGCGGCACGGTCTTCGCAATCACGCTCAGTAGGGCGACCATGAGGAATATTCGCCAAAATCTTGGTTTCGCGTTCGGCTACAACGCACTCGGAATTCCTGTCGCGGCGGGCGTCCTGTATCCGTTCATCGGTTTGCAGTTGAGTCCGATGATCGCCGCCGTTGCGATGGCGGCCAGCTCGCTGTCGGTTGTCGGGAACGCCAACCGTCTGCGGCGGTGGCGCTCCGGTCGACGAGGATTGGCGCAATAGGGAAGGACGGCGTCCTATTGGACGAGGCTGAAAAACCGTCAGGAGGCGGTAGACCCGGGACGAACCTTCCTCCTGGTCCTCTGCGCCCAGCTCGGCCAAGGCCGCGCTGTGCTCAAGGGGATCGAGACCTTTCGGCAAGGCCTCGCCCGAGGCGGTCTGTGAAGCAGCTGAGGGCCTGATCACCCTTTCCGGCCAGAAGGCATCCCCGGCCCGCCCCGATGCGATCCGGATCCGTCGTGGCGGGGACGACTTGCCTCCGGCACTTCGGCCCATTCAGAAGATCCATGACAGGTCCGGAACCTTCTGATAGGTTCACGCGGGTGAAAAGCACAGAGGCAAGGGAAGTCTTAAGGGAGCGGCTCGAGCGGAAGGGAGGCTCCAAGCGATGAGCGTCAGAACCGGGCTCGCCCTGATCGTCGTGTCCGTCGTGGTTGGCCTCGTGGTCGGAGTGGTCGCTGGGGTTTCCGGGCTGGAGATGCCCTGGTGGTCTTGGGCGATCGTCGGAGCGGTAGTCGCAGTCATCACCAGCGCTTGGGAGGCATACAGTCGGCAGAAGAAGGCCCTAGGCCAGACTGAGGTAGAAGAAGAGGCCGCCAAGTCCGAGGAGTGAGGGTCGCGTCGATGGGGGCGGTCGAGGGCCAGATCGTGAACACCTCGATCAACAGCAGGATGCCCCGAAGCGCCATCCGTCGAGCCGACCGTGCAGATTGGCTGTAAGGCGCTCCTCCTCGGGACCTAGGGCCAAACAGGCACGCAACCGGACCACAGGGCGACCAACCGCCGAGTAATTCACGCCGGGCCGGTGGCCCCTGACAGGTAGATTTAGGCCTCGTGACCGCTACGCCGGAAACAGGCAAGTCCCCCGTTTCGTCCCCTGACTTATTCGCGGAGCGCTGCAAGGCGATCTCCGAGTCGCGAGCCTTCCAGATGACGATCTTCGGGGTGATCCTGCTCAATGCTGTGGTGCTCGGACTCGGCACCTACGACTCGATCGAGCGCGAAGCGGGAG
>JAULZL010000384.1:0-7173 GCA_032117355.1 Candidatus Nanopelagicales bacterium | reverse complement strand
CGCCAGGTTGGCGCCCTTGCCACCCAGCAGGTCGCGACGGGAGCGATCTCCCTGGGCAAAGGTGAAGACGTACGTCTTGCCGGTAACCCGTGTGCCGTTGCCGTTGCCGTTGCCGTTGCCGTTGCCCGGTGCGCTGCTACCCGTACCCGACCTGCCGCTACCCGCACCCGGCGTGTCCGTGACCGCAGAACCCATGGCCCCACTGCACAGCCTCCGGCACCAACCCCCTAGGGCCGTTTGTCCCGGTATCCGCCACGAAAGTCAGAAATCGGCCCTTGTTGGGCCGATTTCTGACCGATGTGGCGGATACCGGGACAAACGGCGGGGCGGGTGGGCGGGTGGGTGGATAGGCAGGGTGGGGCGGATAGGCAGGGTGGGGCGGGCGTGTCGCGGGGTTAGCCGCCGCTGACGGACAGCTCAGCCTCCTGCAGGCTGCAGGCTTGGGCATCGTCGAGGAAGGGCGAGTCGAGCCAGCCATCCGGCAGGGTGGGACGCCGACCCCCCGAAGTCCGCCCGCGCGGACCGGCGCCAACCTCGGCATTGAACTGCTGGTCCGCGTCGATGGCCGACAGCAGTTCATCGAGTTCAGCCAGGGTCGACACCGTCCCCAGGGACTGCCGAATGTGCTGGCGCACGCTGAAGCCCTTGAGGTACCAGGCCATGTGCTTGCGGATATCCCGGCAGCCCTTGGGCTCCCCGTAGTCCTCGCAGAGCAGGCCGGCATGGCGGCGAAGGGTCAGTAGCACAATTCGCAGGCTCGGGTCAGCCGGGATCGGTTCCCCTCGGAAGGCAGCCGACAGCTGGCCAAAGAGCCAGGGTCGCCCGAGGCAGCCTCGGCCGACGACGACCCCATCGGCACCCGTCTGGGTCACCATCCGTAGTGCGTCCTGTGCCGTCCAAATATCTCCATTCCCAAGCACGGGCGTCGATCCGAGCCCCTCCTTAAGCCGTGCGATGGCCTCCCAATCCGCGGTGCCCGAGTACATCTGCGCTGCCGTCCGCCCATGCAGCGCAACCCAGGCCACTCCCTCGTCCGCAGCCGTCCGACCGGCCTGAAGGTAGGTGAGGTGATCATCGTCGATCCCCTTGCGCATCTTCACCGACACGGGGACGCGACCATCGGCCGCGCTCACCGCAGCACGCACTATGTCTCGGAACAGGTCCCGCTTCCAGGGCAGCGCACTGCCGCCCCCTTTGCGAGTGACCTTGGGGACGGGGCAGCCGAAGTTGAGGTCAACGTGATCGGCGTGGTTCTCGTCCACGATGATCCGGACGGCGTCACTCATCACGCTGGGGTCAACCCCGTACAACTGCACCGATCGCGGATTCTCGTCCGCGGCAAAGGTCACCATGTCCATGGTCTCGTCGTTGCGCTCAACCAGGGCACGAGACGTGACCATCTCCGAGACGTATAGACCGGCGCCCGCCTCGCGACAGAGCCTGCGGAAGGCCCGATTGGTGATGCCGGCCATGGGGGCGAGAACAACCGGTACGTCGATGTGCAGGCCCCCTAAGACACGGGCCGGAGACATCGAAGCGGTGGACACCGGTCAAGTGTGCCAGCGCCTGCTCCACCCACCGCGCCGGATAGGGCAGACTTCGCCCCGCACGACGGCCACCCTGGCGAATCCGCAGGGGGCGCGGGCGGATCGGCACCGACTTTTGACGAGGGGACATCCCATGACGACAGGCACCGAAGGCCAGAGCGCCGTGCTTGAGGGCAGGAGGCGCTGGGTCGCCCTGGTCTTCATCGCCCTTGGCGTCGCGATGATCATTCTGGACGCCACCGTCGTGAACGTGGCCCTGCCGTCGATGATCAGGTCCCTCGGGCTGACGACCAACGACGCCGAGTGGGTCAACGCGGCCTACTCACTCACCTTCGCCTCGCTGCTGATCCTGGCTGGACGCCTCGCCGATCGATCCGGCCGCCGCCGACTGTTCCTCCTCGGCGTGATCATCTTCGTGGCGGCCAGCGTCCTCGTCGGGCTCTCCGAGTCGGCGATCCACGTGATCTCCTGCCGGGCCCTGCAGGGCGTCGGCGCCGCGCTGATCCTGCCGTCGTCGCTGTCCATCATCAACGCGGTCTTCGTCGGCCGGTCGCGGGCCATCGCCTTCGCTGTCTGGGGCGCAACCATCGGCGGCATGGCAGCCCTCGGACCGCTGGTCGGCGGCTGGCTCACCACCTACGCTTCGTGGAACTGGGCCTTCTACATCAACGTGCCCATCGGCATCATCGTGATCATCGGCGTCCTCGTGACCGTCCCCGAGACCAAGGACGTCACCGGCCGCCGTGGATTCGACATCCCCGGAACGGTCCTGTCGACCCTCGGCCTCTTCGGGATCGTCTTCGCCATGATCGAGGGCCAGCGCTACGGCTGGATCATCGCGCAGAAGCCGTTCGAGGCGGCTGGCCTCACGTGGCCCGACGGCGGCGTCTCCGTGGTGTTCGTCGCCGGAGTTATCGGCGTCGCGTGCCTCATCGGACTCGTCCTCGTCGATATGCGCCGGTTGAAGGCCGGGAAGGTCGTCGTCCTGAACTTCGCCCTCTTCCGCATCAAGTCATTCGGCATGGGCAATGCGGTCGCACTGATCGTCAGCCTCGGTGAATTCGGCCTGCTGTTCGCCCTGCCGCTGTTCCTGCAGTCCGTCCGCGGTTACGACGCGCTACAGACCGGCGTGATCCTGCTCGCCCTCGCGGTCGGCTCGTTCGTGGCCTCTGGCGCTGGCGCCGGGATGGCTCAGCGAGTGGGCCCGGTACGCGTACTTCAGCTCGGCATGCTGCTGGAGGCCATCGGAATCGTGATGCTCGGCTTCGTCATCTCCACGTCCGTCACCGGCTGGGGGCTGGCACCCGGGCTGTTCGTCTACGGCCTCGGCGTGGGATTCGCCACCGCCCAACTCACCGGCGTGATCCTGTCGGAGGTTCCGGTTGCCGAGTCGGGCCAGGCCTCGGCCGTGCAGTCGACCGCCCGTCAGGTGGGTGCTGCCATCGGGACGGCAATCCTCGGCACCACCCTGATCATCGGGCTCGGCACCTCCGTTCAGTCCTCGCTTGAGGACCGCGGTGTGCCCGCCGTTGCCGCGGATCAGGTAGCCAACTCGGTCGCACAATCCGCAGGCCAGTCGATTCCAGCCCTTGGTTCACAGCCGGACGGAGAGGTGCTCGTCGAGGGCGCAGCGGACGGCTTCGCAGCGGCCACTAGGGCCGTGGCCGCAGTCGCCGCGCTCTTCGTGGCCCTGGGCTTCCTGGCCAGTCTGCTGCTGCCCAAGAATGCAGCGCGCATCGAGTCGGAGGGCTACGCCCCGCCGAAGAATGAGTGACTCAGCAGGCGGGCAGTCGCTCGCCGAGCCAGCCGCTGAGTGCATCCATCCCAATGCGCTGCTGCTCCATCGAGTCGCGCTCCCGCACCGTAACGGCTTGGTCCTCGAGGGAGTCGAAGTCCACGGTTACGCAGAACGGCGTACCGATCTCGTCCTGGCGGCGGTAGCGGCGTCCGATGGCGCCTGCATCGTCGAAGTCGACGTTCCAGCGCTTGCGCAGGTCGGCGGCGAGGTCCTTGGCCTTTGGCGACAGATCTGCATTGCGCGACAGCGGGAGGACGGCCACCTTGACCGGCGAAAGCCGTGGATCGAAGCGCAGCACGGTGCGAGTGTCGACACCGCCCTTGGCATTGGGAGCCTCGTCCTCGGCATAGGCATCAAGCAAGAAGGCAAACACCGCGCGGTTGAGGCCAGCAGCGGGCTCAATGACGTAGGGGACCCAGCGCTCGTTCTTGTCCTGGTCAAAGTAGGACAGGTCGGTCCCCGAATGCTTGCCGTGGGTGGTGAGGTCGAAGTCCGTGCGATTGGCAACGCCCTCGAGCTCAGACCACTCCGATCCCGCGAAGGTGAATCGGTACTCGATGTCAACGGTTCGCTTGGAGTAGTGGCTGAGCTTCTCCTTGGGGTGCTCGAAGAAGCGCATGTTCTCCGGGTTCATGCCGAGATCGACGTACCAGTTCCAGCGCTGCTCGAGCCAGTAGTCGTGCCACTCCTCGTCCGTCCCGGGCTCTACGAAGAACTCCATCTCCATCTGCTCGAACTCGCGGGTTCGGAAGATGAAGTTACCCGGCGTGATCTCATTGCGGAAGCTCTTGCCGGTCTGGCCGATCCCGAATGGCGGCTTCTTGCGCGAGGCGTTCATGACATTGAGGTAGTTGACGAAGATTCCCTGCGCGGTCTCCGGCCTCAGGTAGTGGACGGCACCTGCGTCCTCGACCGGGCCGACACTGGTTCGCAGCATCCCGTTGAAATCACGCGGCTCGGTGAAGTCGCCCTTGGTGCCGCAGTTGGTGCAGACGATGTCGAGCAGGTCGTTCTCCGGCGCCTTGCCGTGCTTGTTCTCGTAGGCCTCGATCAACTGATCAGCACGCCACCTCTTATGGCACTTCTTGCACTCGGTCAGCGGATCAGAGAATGCACCTACGTGACCCGAGGCCTCCCACACCTGGGGGGCGAGGATGACGGACGAATCCAGGCCGACAACGTCATCGCGGCCACGGACGACCGCCTGCCACCACTGGCGCCGCACGTTCTCCTTGAGCTCAACACCGAGGGGGCCGTAGTCCCAGGCGGACCGGCTGCCGCCGTAGATCTCCGAGGACTGGAAGACGAAACCCCGCCTCTTGCAGAGATTCACGATCGAATCGACACGATCGGCCATGACACGCTCCTGTCTTGAGCGCGTTGGGCGCTCCACTCCGGCTGGTTGTCGGCGGACGGTCGAAGTCTACGAGGGTGGCCACTGCTCGTAGTGCCAGCCCAGTGACCGTCGGACGAGCGGGACGTCCAGCGCGATGACCTCGTCGTAGATGTGCTGCAGGTTCGCCAGGGCTTCCCGCGGGCAGACCGGGACGGCGAGCAACAGCCGCCCTGGGCCCACGTCGCGCAGCGTCGCCCCGATGACGCGGGCAGCCGTTCCGGTCTCCACCCCGTCGTCGCAGACGACGACCACGCGGCCCGCCACCTCCGGCACTTCGGCCAGCCGAACGCCGTCATCCGTCCGCTCCACCTGAAGCGGCAGGACTTCAACGCCCAGCGCGGACGCCACCTGCCGACCCGCTGGCATTCCGTTGGGGCTCACTCCCAGCACGATGGGTACGCCATCGAGCATGCGCAGGGCATCCATCACGACGGGCGCCAACTGGCGTCCACCATCTTCGAGGTCTGCGAATTTCTTCATTCGTTTCCTGCCCTTCACTTCACGGTCGTCACACGGTGCTCACTCACGTCGCCCGAGGCTTGCTCACGTCACCCGAGGCTTGCTCACGACACCCGTGGGATGGACGCCGCATCGAGTGCAAGGCCGGACGTGCCACCGGCCTCCGCCAGCGGAGTCCGGCCGTGGACAACCTCGAAGGCCGAGGGTTCATCGATTGCGTGCGAAAGGAAGGGGATGGCCGAGGCCTTTACCTCATATCTCGACAGTGCACGACGGTAGGCACCGACGCCCGTCCACTCGGTGACGATGACCTGCAACTCGGGATCATCCGTTGCCTGGCCCACACTTGCTCGGACGAAACCCTCGCATGCCGACAGCACCCCGACGGCCTGACGTGCATTGAGCTCGAATCCCGGAAGGTCTTCGGTGGGTACGCGAAACCTACTCAGGACGATGAGCGGCGGGGCCGGGGCGCTAGGGTCGAACACAGGATGACGGTAGCCCCACCCCCAGACGCAGCCGCCACCACGATTCATCACCCGTACCCCGGAGGAGCCATGGCGAAGGATTCCGGCTCGAACAACAACCTGCCCCGTGGCGTTCGCGGACCCAGCGGTCCAGCAACTCCCGGCCCGGCATCAGGCCGTGCCGCATCAGGTCGAGCCGACTCGCGTCGTCCTTCAGCACCTCGGCCAGTCGTGTCGCGCCGCAAACTCGAGCGCCGGAGCCTGCCCCTGCTGCTTGCCCTGCAGCGCTTTCCGCGCTGGTTGATCGTGATCCTGATGGCGCTATGCCTGTTCTTCGGCCTCATTCAGACCGGCGGCCTGGCCTGGCTGGGCGGCATTCTGATGCTGGTCGTCGCCTCCTTCCTCGGCTGGCTGCTGATCCTCTCCTGGCCGGTCATCACCCCGAGTTCACGGGTGATTCGCAGCATCGTGGTGGCCGCAGTGGTCGGGTTGGCGATCCTGAAGTTCCTGGGTCGCTTCTAACTGCAATTGACAATCATTTTCATCAGGGCAATCATGTCTCCATGCGCATGGGCCAGTCGCTGATCCCGACATTCGGGCGTTCCGTCGGGGTTTCATTCGGAGCTCTCATCGGGCTCACGCTCGCACTTTCCATCGGCCTGGCCGGGTGCTCCCCCACGGGCCAGGGATCCTCAGGCGGGTCGACCGGTGAGTCTGGCGCGGGTTCGTCCCCCGCATCACCCGACAAGCCAACAATCGTGGCCGCGTTCTACCCCCTCGGCTACGCCGCGGCACAGATTGCCGGCGATCGCGTCAACGTCATCGGCCTCACCCCACCGGGGGTCGAGCCCCATGACCTCGAACTCACGGCCGCGCAGACGGCGCAGATCGCCGAAGCCGATCTTGTCCTGTACGCCGCCGGATTTCAGCCCGCCGTTGATGAGGCCGTCGACCAGCAGGCATCCGACCGCGCGATTGACGTGCTCGCCGGCCTCGAACTTCTCGCAGGTCACGACGAGGCAGGTCACGACGAGGCAGGTCACGACGAGGCGGGTCACGACGAGGCGGGTCACGACGAGGCAGGTCACGACGAGGCAGGTCACGACGAGGCAGCGCCCGACGGTGCAACTGATCCACACGTGTGGCTCGACCCGAACAACATGACCGCGATCGGCTCGGCTATTGCCGACCGGCTGGCATCTATCGATCCCTCGGGTGCCGCGGACTACGCCGAGGGGGCAACAGCCCTGGCAGGGCAGATGTCCGAACTCGATAGCCAGTACCGGACGGGGCTGGCCAACTGCGCGATCACCACACTGGTCGTCAGCCATGAGGCCTTCGGCTATTTGGCGCAGGCTTACGGCCTCCAGCAGGTTGGCATCTCCGGCCTCTCGCCCGAAGCCGAGCCGAGCCCCGCGCGGATGGCCGACGTCATCTCCATCGTCCGAAGCAAGGGCGTTTCGACCCTGTATTACGAGACTCTCGTCGACCCCAAGGTTGCCGCGA
>JAULZL010000383.1:3251-3880 GCA_032117355.1 Candidatus Nanopelagicales bacterium | reverse complement strand
CGTCTCCGGCCTCTCGCCCGAAGCCGAGCCGAGCCCCGCGCGGATGGCCGACGTCATCTCCATCGTCCGAAGCAAGGGCGTTTCGACCCTGTATTACGAGACTCTCGTCGACCCCAAGGTTGCCGCGACAATTGCATCCGAGGCCGGGATCACCACCTCCGTCCTCGATCCGCTCGAAGGGCTCGCGGACGGATCAGCCGACACCTACGTCACGGTCATGCAGCGCAACCTGCAGACGCTCATCGACGGGCAGCGCTGCACATGACCGCTGGCTCGACAATCGCAACCCTCACTCGCGCCTGCGTGGAGTTCGAGGGTGAGCATGTCCTGGAGGACGTCGACCTGGCCATCAAGCCCGGCGAGTTCATCGCACTCCTCGGCCCAAACGGCAGCGGCAAGACAACCCTCGTCCGAGCGATGCTGGGACTGCAGGACCTCGATCACGGCAAGGTCACCCTCTTCGACCAACGTCTGGACCGGTTTCGACAGTGGTGGCGCGTCGCGCTAGTGCCACAACGGCTCCCTGGCGCGTCCAGCATCCCAGTGTCCGTGTGGGAGACCGTCCTCAGCGGCCGAATCTCGCCCAGGCAACGCTGGCACCCATTCAGCAAGGTGGCGCGTGCTAGCGC
>JAULZL010000383.1:0-3237 GCA_032117355.1 Candidatus Nanopelagicales bacterium | reverse complement strand
TGATCGCCCGAGCCCTGGCCAGTGAGGCCGAGCTGCTCGTAATGGACGAACCCACCGCTGGCCTGGATGCCGAGAATGTCGCAGCCCTCGTCCTGCTTCTCGAGAAGATCAAGGTGCGCGGATCGACCGTCCTCGTCGTGACGCACGACCTCGCTGGCATCGAACGGCTGGTGACTCGAGCGATCGTCCTTGCCCCGAACCGCGAACGCTCAGTGGTCTTCGACGGCCCGCCACCGGTGCCAGTCCAACTCGCTGACTCCGTCCACCACCACACCGATGATGACTTCGATCCCCCACCGGTCCTCGAGCTGGAGGCGTAGTGGAACTCCTTCAGTACGACTTCATGCAGCGGGCCCTGATTGCCGCAGCCCTGGTCGGCGTGATCGCCCCACTGCTCGGCGTCTTTCTTGTGCAGCGCCGACTCGCCCTGCTTGGCGACGGCATGGGCCACGTGGCACTAACCGGTGTCGGGCTGGCCTTTCTGCTCGGCACTGCACCAATCCCAACCGCCATGATCACCGCGGCATTGGGCGCATTCCTCATCGAGTTCATCCGCTATCGAAGCCGAACCGCAGGCGATGTAGCGCTGGCCCTGCTGTTCTACGGCGGCATCGCCGGCGGCGTGCTCTTCGCTTCATTGGCACCCGGCAAGGCGTCCTCTTCACTGAACGCGTACCTGTTCGGCTCACTCTCAACGGTCGCGGCCTCGGACGTGGCTGCTCTCGCCGCACTGGCGATCGCCGTAGCAACCTGCCTAGCCATCTTCGGCCGCGAGATGTTCGCCGTGAGCCTCGACACCGATATCGCCCAGGTTCAGGGCATCAAGGTCCGGGTAATGAGCACGTTGATGGCCGTGCTTGCGGCAATCGTCGTAGTGGTTGGCATGCGCGTGGTCGGCCTCCTGCTTGTCAGCGCCATCATGATCGTGCCGGTTGCCGCCGCTCAGCAAGTGACGCGTTCCTTCCGCGGCACAGCCGTCCTCGGCCTCGTCCTCGGGCTCATCGCGAGCACCAGCGGACTCGTGACGTCCTTCTATGTAGAGGTGCCACCTGGTCCCACCATCGTGCTGGTGGCGCTTGCAACCTTCGCCGTGCTCGCACTGGTCGCGGTGCCGATCAGGAGACGTCGGCGGGCTCAGGCATGACCGCTGCCCCGCGCCAGACTCGACAGCGGGCTGCCGTCCGCGAACTGCTTGGCCACCTCGAGGAGTTCAAGTCAGCGCAGGAGATCCACGACCTGCTGCGAACGACCGGCGCACAAGTCGGACTCACCACCGTCTATCGATCACTGCAGGCGCTTGCCCTGTCCGGTGAGGTTGACCAACTCGTGAGCGATGACGGCGAGACCGTCTATCGCAAGTGCAGTGAGGAGCACCACCATCACCTCGTCTGCCGATCCTGTGGCGCGACTGTCGAGATTGCTGGGCCTGCTGTCGAAACCTGGGCGGATGCCATGGCCTCACAGCACGGCTTCACCGACGTGAGCCATACCCTGGAGATCTTCGGCGTCTGCTCCTCCTGCGCGAGCAACCGAACCACATAGGGCTACTGGACGCTTCCTTCACCATCCGGATTCGGAACGGCCCCGCCGTAGCGCCGATCACGCGATGCGTAGATCTCACACGCCTGCCAAAGGTGGCGTCTATCGAAGTCCGGCCAGAGGGTGTCGAGGAACACCATCTCCGCATAAGCCGACTGCCACAGCAGGAAGTTGCTCGTTCGCTGCTCGCCGGATGAACGCACAAAGAGGTCGACGTCAGGCATGTCGGGTTCATCGAGAAAGCGTGCGATCGTCCGCTCATCGATGCGATCAGGATCGATCTGACCCTGCTGCACCGCCCTGGCAATGGCTGCCGCAGCATCCGCGATCTCCGCCCTACCCCCGTAGTTGACGCACATCGTCAGCGTCAGCTTCTTGTTGCCGGCCGTCAGTTGCTCGGCCTCCTGCAACTCATCGATGACGGACTTCCACAGCCGAGGCCGGCGTCCCGCCCAGCGCACCCGAACTCCGAGGTCGTGCAATTCATCCCGTCGCCTACGGATCACATCGCGATTGAAGCCCATCAGGAAGCGGACTTCGTCCGGCGAGCGCTTCCAGTTCTCCGTCGAGAATGCGTACGCCGAGAGCCAGGTGATGCCGAGCTCAAGTGCCCCGTGCACGCAGTCGACCAAGCTCAACTCGCCCATCTCATGCCCGGCCGTCCGCGGAAGGCCCCGCTGCTTGGCCCAGCGGCCGTTGCCGTCCATCACGATCGCAACATGGCGCGGGATCAGTTCCGCCGGCAGGACCGGCGGCCGGGCCCCCTGGGCGTGCGGACTCGGCGGGGAGACCTGTCGACGGCGCCCCCTTTGACCGTCCTGAACTGGAACCGCACTGCCGCGCTGCTTCATCACCCGAGCTTCCGATCATCTCGATCCACGAGGGGCAATGAGCGTAGCCCGCGCTCGATGTGCCACTGCAGGAAGGCGGCTACCAGCCCACTTGCCTCCCGCCGCTCCCGGACGTCACTTGCATCAGCCAGTGCCCAATCCCCGCTCAGCAGAGCGCCAAGGAGGGCAACGGTCGCGGCGGACGGCGCAGCCGATCCTGGTGGCCGACAGCGAGTGCAGACGATTCCGCCACCGGACACCGAGAATGCGCGATGCGGACCGGTCGCACCGCAGCGCGCGCAGTCTTCGAAAGACGGCGACCAGCCGGCCACGGCAAGTGATCGCAAGAGATAGGAATCGAGGATTAGGGGCGCATCGTGATCGCCCGCCGCGAGCGATCGCAGGCCCGACACCAGCAGGACATACTGCTGAACGGACGGCTCACGCTCCACCGGGGTGAGGCGCTCTGCGGTCTCCAGCATGGCCGTCCCCGTCGTCCAGCGCGGATAATCCAGGGCAAGCACAGCCCCGTGTGAGGCGATGGACTCGACCTGCGAGACGGTGTCGAGTGACCTGCCCTCGTATAGCTGGACGTCAACATGGCTGAATGGTTCGAGCCGGGCACCAATGCGGCTGGTCGTCTTGCGGACCCCCCGAGCCACACCACGCACCCGTCCATGTGCTCGGGTCAGCAGGGTCACGATGCGGTCCGCTTCACCCAGTTTCTGAGTTCGCAGGACGATTGCCTCGTCTCGGTACAACGGCACACCCCATTGTGGTGTCTGGCGACCCCGGCACTCGGACGACGCCACTGATGCGATCACCGGGCTGGCCAAGTGCTGGAGTTCTACTGTCAGTGCTGGGTTGT
>JAULZL010000382.1:0-1793 GCA_032117355.1 Candidatus Nanopelagicales bacterium | reverse complement strand
CGCGCAACTGGCAGTAGTGCCGGTCCATGCAGCCGAGCTCCCCGGCGCACCCGCTCGCGTGTCGTGGACCCAGGAGGCCAGTCGCCCGAGTGACGGTGACATCAACCTCAACTGGCAGGCCCCTGCTAGCAATGGTGGGCGTCCGATCACGTCGTATGAGATCCAGCAGACGAAGGACGGCGCGTGGATCGACCTCTACACCTTCACCAACGTTTCGGGGCGGCTCACGTTGCGGATCAACGAACTGCCCCGCGGTGTGACGTACCGCTTCCGCGTCGCCGCGGTGACCGACGCCGGGCAGGGCCCGTGGACTGAGTCCGGTGAGGTCCGGCTGCGCACGGTGCCCTCCGCGCCCCGGGACGTGACCTGGAAGGTCACACCGTCAGGCGAGCTCGTCGTGGCGTGGCGTGCGCCCGAGGATTCTGGCGGTCCCTTCCCACCCGGTGGCGCTGACGCGCTGCCCGAGCTCGTGTCCTATCGGGTGTGGGTCACCCCGGATGGCCAGACCTGGATTCCCGCCGTGACCCAGCGAGCCAACCAACCCCTCTACATCTCGTCGAGTGTCTATCGAGCCGGGGATCGCAGCGCCTTCGCGGTGTCCGCGATCAACGAGGTCGGCGAGGGCCCGCGGTCAACGGCGAGCACGTGGTTTGAGCCCACCGAGGCCCGGCCCGAGCCGGTCACCAACCTCCGCATCGCCTTCCGCAATCTGCCCAGCGGCAAGGCGGCTGGGGCAATCACCTGGACACCGGGCGACTCCGGCGGATCGGCCCAGTACTACAAGATCACCGTCACAGTGAACGGTCAGTCGCGCCTACGCGACAAGGTCGTCAAGGTGCCGCGATTCACCCTGAGCAACATCCCGCCGAAGGACTTCCGCGGCCGACCCTCCAAGGTCTTCGTGTCCGTCCGGTCCTGGAATGCGAAGTACTTCAGTGCCAGCGTGACGACGCGCGAGGCCTACGTCCCCTGAAGGCCAGATGCCCGTCAGCGACTGCGGAGCAACTGCCACAGCATCGCTGCACCGGGGTCATCGGCCATGTCCGGCTGACGCATCCGCTGGAAAGCCTCCTCCACGGTGAAGAGGCGGCGCTCAAGACAGTCGCGCACCATGATCTCGCTGAGTTGTCCACAGGGGCTTAGGCGGAGAGCCGAGTCCACTCGGGTGGGATGAGGCCGTCGACCGGTGGGCCTGCGGCAAACCAGGGGTCCGGCGCAATCACCGGTGTGCGCGGAGCATTCATCCACGCACCCCACCAACTGAACGTCGAGTTCGCGATCACATTGCCCGCGGCGTACGACATCGCCAGCATCTCCGTGGCCGGACCGTCGGGTGAGGTGATGGCCTCGGCTTCGTCGGCGTACCGGCCGAGAGCCTGCCTGGCGACAGCGGGCTCGTCGGAGAAGAGCCAGATCGGTCCGGTGACGCCGTCGGCGCGAAGCCACTCGATGGCGGGCTCGTAGTACGACAGCCCGAGCAGGCCGAACTCGTCGACCTTCGTGTAGTCGCCGCGGCGTACATGCACGGCGAGGGGGCGCTCGCGCTCGGCGCGCTCGATGATCGCGGCGAGCCACTCGCTCGGCTGCTTCAGCGCTGGCCTACGGGGGTATCCGCTGTCGACGGCGTTCTGCACGGTGCGCCAGGACTGGAAGTAGCCACGCAGCCGGGTGCCTGGCGGCTGATCGAAGAGGGTCGGATCGTGGCCCACCCCCGGGGCCTCGTGGATGCGCAGCGGCTTGCGCAGCGCCGGGATCTCGCGGACGGCCTTGGCCCAGGCGCGTCCGGGGATAGT
>JAULZL010000381.1:0-2748 GCA_032117355.1 Candidatus Nanopelagicales bacterium | reverse complement strand
CCCCGGCTGCATCCCCGTTCCGGTAGGCCGATGTGCCTGCCACCATGGATCCTTTGAGGTCGCGGTCGGTTTGGGCGTGGAGGAGGGGGGATGGGAGGGAGAACAAGAACGAGAACGAGAGCAAGAGCGAGAGCGAGGTTGGGGTTGAGGTTGAGGTTGAGGACGAGGACGAGGACGAGGTTGAGGTTGAGGTTGAGGTTGAGGTTGAGGTTGAGGTTGAGGTTGAGGTTGAGGGGGAGGGCGCGAGGGAGAGGAGGGTTTCGAGGAGGAGGAGTCCGAGAGCGATGAAGAGGAAGACGGGGAAGCGGTGGATGTAGTCGGTGAAGGCGACGGAGGACCGTTCGGCCGTGTTCAGGCTGCTCCACGCTTCGAGCAGTGGATTGAGATCGACCGAGCCCTTGCCGGCGCGCGTGAACGTGCCGTTGCCGGCGTCGGCGATGCGGATGAGACCGGCTTCGTCGAGGGCACTGACGACGGGTTGGCCAGAGGCGTCCGTCTTGAAGCCCCGGGTGCGGCCGAAGCGGTCCACGTCAGGAACCGGGGCGCCTGCGGGACTGCCCATGCCGATGGCGTGGACCTCGATGCCGGCGGCAGCAGCGGCTTCTGCGGCAGCGACCGCGTCGTCCTCGTGATTTTCGCCGTCTGTCAGGACCAGGATGGTCTTCGATGCCGGGGATTCGGGGTCGAAGCAGGTGACGCTGAGGTCGATGGCCGTCCCGACGGCCGTGCCTTGGGTGGGGATGAGCTCAGGAACCGCGTTGTCGAGGAAGAGCTGCAGAGCCGCGTGGTCCGTGGTGATGGGGCATTGGACGTACGCATCGCCCGCGAAGACCACCAGGCCTACGCGGTCACCTTCGAGCTGATTCAGAAGCCGTTTGACCGACATGCGGGCGAGCGCCAAACGGTCCATGCCCACATCCTCTGCCCGCATGCTGTTCGAGACGTCGAGGGCGACGACGACGTCGATGCCCTCGGAGGTGACTTCCTCCATGCGGGTCCCCAGTTTGGGGTCGAGGAGGGCGATGGCCGTGCACGCCAGGGCGGTGCGCCACAACACAAACCGCCACGCCTCGCGGCGCGGCCGCAGGCGCGGCAGGAGCCCAGAGACCAAATGAGCATCACCTATCCGCTTCAGCGCACGCGATTTCCAATGAAAACTCCACAGAAAGATTCCGGTGGCCAACGGCAGCAGGACGATGAACTTCACCCACTCCGGGCGGTCGAGCACCACATTCGGTGCAGCGGACCGCACCGCAAGCCACGCCGCGACGACGAGGCCCCAAAAGGCAAGCTCGCTCAACAGCAGGGCCACGGCGGTGGCGAAGGTGCGGTAGGAGGGAAGCTCGGTCTTCATGTGAGAGAGCGGAAAAGGAAGGAACGAAGGAGCAGCTCGCCGATCAGTGAGGCCAGCGCAAGGACCCCGAAAAAGCGGAACTCTTCGGTGCGCTGGTTGTAGCGCAACACCTGAAACCGTGCCTTTTCCATGGAATCGATTTCGCGGTAGATCTCCCGGAGTTTCTCGCCGTTCGTCGCCCGGAAGTAGGCGCCACCGGTGGATGCGGCGATTTCCTTGAGCGAGGGCTCGTCGATTTTGACGTCGACCCAGTCGTAGATGTAGTCGTTGCCGACTTTTTGGACAGGACTCTTTGCCTTGCCGATGGTGCCCACCCCGATGGTGTACACCCGGATGCCTTCGAGTTCAGCGAGTTGCGCGGCGTCGCGGGGTTCGATGCTGCCGGTGTTGTTCTCCCCGTCGGTCAGGAGCACGATGACCTTGCTCGGGGAGTCGGACGTGCGCAGCCGGTTGACGGCGGTCGCAAGTCCCATGCCCACGGCCGTGCCGGGGGCGAGCTTGCCGGTCGACAGCTCGTCGATGGATTCGAGCACGACGCGGATGTCGGTCGTCAAGGGAACCTGGGTGAAGGCCTCGCCTTCGTAGGCCACGACGCCGATGCGGTCGTGCGGTCGGCCTTCGACGAATTCCTGGGCAACTTCTTTGGCCTCTTCCAGCCGGTTAGGCGAAAAGTCCTTGCTCAGCATCGAGGCACTCACGTCCAGGGCCAGCACAATGTCGATGCCTTCCCGCTCTAAGTCCTCGATGCTCGATGCCGACTGGGGTCCCGAGGCGGCCGTGCCCAAACACACAAGCGCAAAGGTGCGCGCCGCGAAAGGCAGCTCCGGTAGGGCCGCCTCCACGGGGATTCCCGCCCAACGCGCCCGCTTGTTCCCTGACAGGTGGAGCGGCGTGAGGGACTGCACCAGGTGTTCCGAACGGCCCCGCGCAGCCCGCACAACCCGCACGGCCGCGGCAAGCAACGCGATGCCTGTCCCTGCGGCTACGGCCCAGGGCTCGACGAGCTCGAAGCGCGTGGCCGCCCAAAAAACGACCACCCCGCCCCCCGCCAGCGCGACGAGGTGCGGCAATGCGGTCGCCAACGTTCGGCCCGCAGCGGGGGAAAGCGTCCAGGCCGTCATGGAGCGTCCACAGAAAGGGGTGGTCCGGCCGGAGCCGTACGGTGTACAAAGCGAATGGCCTGGGCGACAGCACGTTCGTGGTCTTCCGGTCCCGTCCGCAGTTTGGCAAACTTCACCATATCCGCGAGGTCGAGCACGCCGAGCAACAGCGTCCGGTCCTCCTCGCTCAAGGGCAAGCTGCGCAGGCCCCGGCGGATTTCAAGGGTCGTGCGCTCGAGCGCCGGAAAGCCGAACTGCTCTTCGATGTAGCGCCGCAGCACCTCACTGATGCCC
>JAULZL010000380.1:0-1893 GCA_032117355.1 Candidatus Nanopelagicales bacterium | reverse complement strand
GATCGAGGTCAAGCACATCGCGATCAGCTTCGTAGGTCATGCGCGGCACCGCGTATCCGCACGAGTCTGCCAATCGCGCAACATCAAGCACGATGATCGAGCGCACTCCCTCGTGCCCGCTGAATCGACCTGCCAGCTCAACGAACGACAGCTCGCCCGGGAGCAGCACGCTGCCTCGGCCGTGCAGTCGGACAATGCGTGGCCGGCCGTCGAACGCGCAGAACATGATGACCATGCGACCGTTCTCGCGCAGGTGCGCAATGGTCTCGATCCCGCTGCCGGTCAGGTCGAGGTAGGCCACCTGAAGCGGACCCAGGACAGCAAAGGTGCCGGCCAGGCCCTTCGGCGAGCAGTTCACCAGGCCCTGCGGATCCAGCGGAGCCGTCGAGACGAAGAACATTGGCTGACTGGTCATCCATGCGGCGAGCTTGTCATCGATGGCCTCGAGTTGGTCTCCCATGAAACCCCACCGTAGGGGCTCACCCTCGCGTCCGTCCGAGTCGCCCGCCAATGAGGGAACCCGTCCGTCTGCGCCAGAGGTGGAATGCGGTCGGTGCCTAGGCGCTCGTGTGCGACGCCGGCGCCCCAAGGGCGCCGGGGCGTTTGCACCGACGTCACAGCCATTGAGGCCGCTCGGCCCTGCTACGCGTTACGCGGACTCTCGAAGTCGTGACGTGGCCGGGGTGATGTCGATGTGGAACTCGATGCCCATGCCGCGGGCGAGCCGCTCCAAGGTGCTGAACGTCGGCTCATGCTCACCGGACCTACGCATTACGAGCCGTTCGCCGGCCCCCTACGGCCACGCCCATACTCGTGCATACTCCCGCATACCCCGCCATACGTCGTCCATGTTCCGGGTCATAACCGGGGCATTTCGTCGGCCCGTCGCGATGCGCGATCAGCCGACCTTGACCTGCTCGTCACCGAACGTTGCGACGAGTCCGAGCTGTCCGCCGAGCGCCTGGACGTAGCGGTCCAGGACGTCCAGGCCAGACAGGTCACCGTGCTCGATCTGAGAGATCCGGCCGGTGCTGACACCCATCGCGTCGGCGACCTGGCGCTGGGTCAGACCCTTGCGCCGGCGCACCTCCGCCAGATTGTGGGCGCGCACACGCGCGAGCATGCGCTCGGCATGCTCGGCCACGACCTCTGGCCCCGCCGCCTCCACGTGCTTGCCCCGCACATCGGACCACTTCTTCGTACTCATCCTCCGGCCTCCTCTTCCTTCGTTCGCTCACGCAGGTACTCCTCGTACATCCGCTCAGCCCGCGGGATCGCGGTGCGGTACCAGCGGGTCCAGTTTCCGGACTTGTCGCCGCCGACCAGCAGGATCGCGCTGCGCCATGGGTCGAACACGAACAGCACCCGGATCTCGGTGCGGCCCGACGATCCCGGCCGCAGTTCCTTCATCCCGTGCAGACGTGAACCCTTCACCCGGTCGACCAGCGGCCGACCCAAGTTCGGCCCGACCGCAGCCAGCACGTCGATCCCGGCCACCACCTGCGCATACGAGGCCGCGTCCGACGCGGCCAAGTCGTCGAGCCACCGCTCGACCTCGTCCGTCAGGTACAGGTCCCACGCCACCGCGCACCTCCCACTGGAGTTTAGCATCCGCTAAACTCCAGTGCGGCGAGGGGAGCTTGCCCCTCAGGTCGAAAGCCATGATCCCAGAGTGGGTCAGTCTGCGCACGCAACGGACATCGCCGCCGGCAATCGTCCGAGCATCGCCGGGGGGCCTGTTCAGGGGCGAGTTCGGGGGCGACTACACCACCCGTGACCGGGCGAAGCATCACGCTCAGCCTGCTGTTGAGCATTCTCATTGGAGCAACCCCGGGGATTTGAACCCCGGACCTACGCATTACGAGGGTGCTGCGAGGGCATTATGAACTAGCA
>JAULZL010000379.1:0-3062 GCA_032117355.1 Candidatus Nanopelagicales bacterium | reverse complement strand
GTCAGGAAGCTTAACGCCGGCAGCGTCAGCCACTTCAGCCTCTGCCTGCGTAATGGGGTCAGACCCCATTAATAGGGTCTGACCCCATTATGTCTCAGTCGATGTTCAGCGAATCAATGAACCCGCTGTGATCGGCGGCTATGGCCTGCATGGTCGCGAAATCAGGGAAGAAGGTGGCCCGAGCCAGCTGTTCCAGCGACATCAGGCGCTGGCCGAGGACGACGTCTTCGCCGGTGGTGAATTCGAAAGCCGAGCCGAAGATATCCACCAGGAAGTAGAGGTTGTCCGGGGTGCGATCGCGCACGACGCCGGCGTAGGTGCACACGTAGGGGCCATCGCCCTCATCCGGGGTGATGGCCGTGTCGAACTTCGAGCCGATGAAGTACTTGCCGCGGCTCAGCAGCAGCGTGGCGATGGCCGTCGCGTCGGCGTTCGGGGTGGGGGAGGTAGCTTCAGGGTTGGACATGATGGGTAGGCCCGTCGGTCTGCCCACGGCGGGCTGTATGTCAAATGGCCCTAGGACGTGACGCGGTCCCGCCCCTACCTTTAGGTGCTGATACTAAAGGCGCTGACCCTTTGGGTTGGCGATTCCTTTGTCTGCAGGCCAAATGGGGCCTCGGCAGTTCAGGTGGGTTATTTAAGGCTTCATATAATCAGGATTAATCTATACCCGATCATGATGAATTCCCCCTCGGCAGTCTTCAACTTTTCACGTGGCGGCAAGGTCATGCATGAGGGCCTTTCCCAGGATCAGGCCTGCCGGTTGATCCAAGATGGCGCCATCCTGCCCTCGGACTTCTTCTGGACGGCCGGCATGACCGATTGGCGGCTGGTTTCTTCGCGTGACTGGGTCTCCATGGCGCCCGCTCCTTCGTTCGCGCCGGCCCCTCCGGCTTCCGGAGATATCGCCGATGTGAACGAAATGGACGCGCTGAAGTCCCTGCAGGGCGTGCTGACGACGGGGGAGAAGGTGCTCTTCTACGCGATCCAGCGGAGATTGTTCGCGCTCATCTCGCGACGGGTGCTGGTCGCGGCCACCAGCGGTCGCATCATCGTGATCTACCGCGGCCTGCTGGGCGGTTTCAGCATGCAGGACTATCGCTGGCAGGACATCGCTGATTCCAAGATTTCCTCCGGTATCTTCGGGGCTGACTTATTCCTCGTCCTTATCGGTGGTCGGTCGTGCATGATCAACGGTCTGCGTAAGGAGCAGGCCACGGCGCTCTATCGGCATGCGCAAGCCGAGGAGCAGTCCTGGCGGGAGAAGCTGCGAATCCGTCATATCGAAGAGATGCGCGCAAGGTCCGGCGGAGTCCATATCGGCGCCGGCGCCGCGTCGGCCCCGTCAGGCACGCCGGTTGCCGGCCGACTGGCACAGGCCAAACAGATGCACGCCGACGGTCTGATTTCCGACTCCGAGTATGAGGCGATCAAGGCCAAGATCGTCAGCGACATCTGATTGGCTCGTTGGCGGAGAAGATAAGCCTGAGCGGGGGGGACAAGGGGTCAGGCCGTTACTGGTCAGCTACTGATACTAAATGCGCGGATATTGTGCGGATTTGGTATCAGGGAGATTTAGTGACGGACTGTCCCCTTTGCCGGTCGTCCCAGCTCAAGACATATAGGACAGCACGTGGTGCTGTCCCTACCTCGATGCAGCTAGGTCGTGACGCGGTCCCGACCCTACCCATGTCGGATATTGGCGGCTAGGGCGCAGGTGGGCAGGGTGGTAAGGCCTCAGCCGTAGACTGGGGCCTTTGGCTAAAGATCGTGAGCCAAGACATCAGGACAACGGAGGCCTTGGGTAATCCCATCGTCCACCTCGCGGTGATTGGTGAAGGTTGACCTCCTCGGCTATCCTGACGGAAGAGCTCCCGAGAGCTCTTGTCACCGAGGAGGGACCTTTCTCATCGGCCTCTCGACCGATAACTAAAGAGTGTCTCATGTCCATTTACCCTCAAGCCGGAAAAGCCCCCAGGGTATTGGGTCGGGGCGTGCGGCC
Source organism: Candidatus Nanopelagicales bacterium (assembly GCA_032117355.1). Lineage (GTDB taxonomy): Bacteria > Actinomycetota > Actinomycetes > S36-B12 > S36-B12 > REEB460. Next base: position 1,060 of record JAULZL010000379.1, on the reverse strand, counting down.
CGCGCGCCCGAGGATGACCGAGCCGGTCATCCCTACCAACCGCGGCTATGCCGCGAGCGGTTAGCGGTTGGGAACACAGAGAGGCAACTATGTCGTGACGCGGTCCCGACCCTACCCATGTCGGGTATAAGCGGTTAGCGGTTGGGGTGTGAAATGCCTCAGCCTCGCGTGGTGTATTATCGGTGGGCCAGGACATTGACCCCAGGTCGGGGTGATTATTCTTCGACCGATGCATTCGAGATCGATCATACATCCCGATGACCTCCTTGAGGTTCCCGCTTCCGTTTCAGGCCGGGACTTGACTGGTTGCAGATATAGCAGATACTGTGTGCCTCCCTCACCGCCGAACATGGACACCGCGACCAGAATGGAACCTCCCAAAGACAAGCGTGCGCTCGAGAAACTCGTCCGCATCGCCGGCCTCACGGCCGCCCGGCGCAAGCAACCCTGTCTCGTCGACTCCGAAGGCAGGGAGATCCCTCTGCCTGAGCAGTTGTTCGCGCTCGTCGTGATGGTCGCCCGCGACCTCCAGGCTGGCCGGTCCGTCTTCGTGGTCTCGGGCGAGCAGGCGATGACGCCCCAGGCTGCCGCGGACTTCCTTGGCATGTCCCGGCAGTTCCTTGCCAGACTGCTGGACGATGGTGCCATGCCGTTCCACAAGGTCGGCACTCATCGCCGGCTGCTTTTCAAGGATGTGCAGAGGTTCGCGACCACGCGGGCACGGTCTCGTCGTGCCACGCTGGAGAAGCTTCGCGACAAGCTTCATGCCGCTGGCGTCGATTCCTGAACTTTGATGCATCGCGCCCGGGCCGTCGTCTTGGACGCATGCGTCCTGGCTGACTTCATCATTTCAGACCTATTGCTCCGGATGGCGGAGGAACCGGTGCTCATCCTCCCGCGCTGGTCCGCAGAGATCTTCGCCGAGGTGCGTCGTACGCATCGTAAGCTGAAGTGGGAGGACTTGATCGCGGAGAGCTGGCAGGAGTCAGTACGGGAAGCTTTCCCGGAATCCTTCTTTGATCCGCCCAAGGAAGTCATATCCCGCCTCAGGAATCATCGT
>JAULZL010000378.1:0-2168 GCA_032117355.1 Candidatus Nanopelagicales bacterium | reverse complement strand
GCGGCGGCGGGCCTCGCCGCCTACGTTCACGACCACGGCGGGCACACGATTGCGATCGGTTATGACGCCAGACATGGCTCCGCCGACTTCGCACGGGAATCCGCAATGGTGTTCGCCGGGGCGGGGTTGCGAGCGCTCGTGCTGCCCCGTGCCCTGCCGACCCCGGTGCTCGCCTACGCGATCCGCCATCTCGGCTGCGATGCCGGTGTCGTCGTCACCGCCAGCCACAATCCACCACAGGACAACGGCTACAAGGTCTACCTCGGGGATGGCTGCCAGATCATCCCGCCAGCCGACGGCCAGATCAGCGCCCACATCGATCGCGTGGCGGCGGTGCCTCTGGCCGACATCCCCCTGGGCGAGGTGTGGGAGACCCTGGGGGATGACGTGGTCGCGGACTACATCCAGCAGGCCGCATCGCTGATCAGTCGCGCAGCCACCGCGTCCATTCGGGTGGTCTACACGCCCCTGCACGGGGTCGGCGGCGAGGTATTCGAGTCGGTCCTGGAGCGGGCCGGCCTCCCGGCTGCGATCAGGGTTGACGAGCAGTTCGAGCCTGACCCGGACTTCCCGACGGTGGCATTCCCCAACCCCGAGGAGCCGGGTGCGATGGACCTTGCCATCGCCACCGCTCGCCGGACCGAGGCCGACCTGGTGATTGCCAATGACCCCGATGCGGACCGTTGCGCGGTAGCGATCCCCATGGACGCTGACTGGCGGATGCTCCGTGGTGACGAGGTCGGCTCCCTGCTCGCCCACTGGCTCTCTTTTCCGTTTGTCCCGGTATCCGCCACAACGGCCGAAAATCCGGCCGATTCCGGCCGGATTCGGCCATTTGTGGCGGATACCGGGACAAACGCCCAAGGGGTGTTTGCGGAGTCGATCGTCTCCGGAACGATGCTGGCCGCCATCGCCCAGGCGACCGGCCACGACTACGAGCAGACCCTGACCGGCTTCAAGTGGATTGGTCGAATCCCGCACCTCGCATTCGGCTACGAGGAGGCGCTGGGCTACTGCGTTGATCCCGCGCACGTCAAGGACAAGGACGGCATTACCGCAGCCCTGCTCATCATCGAGATGGCCCGCTGGCTCAAAGAGCACGACCGCACCCTGAGCGACGTCCTCGACGACCTCGACCGCGAGTACGGCGTGCACGCAACCGCACAGGTGTCCGTGCGCGTCGCCGACCTAGGGGTGATCGACGAGGTCATGTCGCGACTGCGCACCAGACCACCCGTGATGGTGGGCGGGATCGACGTCCACCAGGTCGAAGACCTGGCCGAACCGACCGACGGCCTGCCCCCCACTGATGGACTGCGCATTACCCTCGCAGCTGGATGTCGGGTCATCATCCGGCCGAGCGGGACAGAGCCGAAGGTCAAGTGCTACCTGCAGGTGGTCGAGCCGGTAGCCGACGGCGACCTGGACCAGGCACGGAAGGTGGCGGCCAGCCGCATCTCGGCACTGCGCACCGACGTGTCGGGCTGGCTCGAATGACGGCCCAGGCTGGCTAGGGTGAACTCGTGACTTTCCAGACGACCCCTCCCGCGACCGGGACGCCCGCCGATCTGCGGACATTCCTGCATGGCCTGCCTGGAGTCGACGAGGTTGGCGCCGCCGGCCGAGTGGCCGCATTGGGCACAAGGTCTATCAAGGCCGCTTCTAAGTCCTGGGCCATCGACCTGGCAATTCGGATGGTCGACCTCACCACCCTGGAGGGTATGGACACTCCGGGCAAGGTTCGGGCCCTGTGCGCGAAGGCCTTGCGGCCAGATCCGACAGACCCCACGACCCCGTCCGTCGCCGCGGTCTGCGTTTACGGAGACATGGTGACGGAAGCCCGCGAGGCCGTCGGTGATGCCGTGCACGTGGCGGCCGTGGCCACCGCCTTCCCCAGTGGTCGCGCCAGCCTTGCCGTGAAACTCCTCGACACCGAGCAGGCCGTTGCATCCGGCGCCGACGAGATAGACATGGTCATCGATCGCGGGGCCTTCCTCGCCGGTGACTATCGAAAGGTCTTCGACGAGATCGTGGCCGTCAAGGAGGCCTGCGGCAGCGCGCACCTCAAGGTCATCCTCGAGACCGGCGAACTTCGCACCCTGGACAACGTTCGCCGCGCCAGTTGGCTGAGCATGCTCGCGGGCGCCGACTTCATCAAGACCTCGACC
>JAULZL010000377.1:0-4349 GCA_032117355.1 Candidatus Nanopelagicales bacterium | reverse complement strand
CGGCAGGACGGCCAGCATGCCGATTCCCATATTGAAGGTCGCTTCGAGTTCACTGCCCTCAACGGCGCCTAGGCGGCCGATCAGGTCGATGATGACCGGGGGGGTCCACGTCGATCGGTCGATCTCGCAGGCCAGGTCAGGTGGAAGAACCCGGGCAAGGTTGGCAGCGATACCGCCACCCGTGACATGGCTCAGGGCATGTACGTCCACCTCGGCCACGAGTGCCAGGCAATCCAAGGCGTAGATCCGAGTCGGTTCCAGCAACTCCTCGCCGATCGTTCTGCCCAGCCCATCGACAGTGGCATGAAGTCCTGGCCCCGAGTCGCCGAGGAGCACATGACGGGCCAGCGAGTATCCATTCGAGTGCAGGCCCGAGGAAGCAAGGGCGATGACGGCGTCACCAGCCGTGACTCGATCGGCGCCAAGCAGTCGATCGAACTCCACGACCCCGGTGCCCGCGCCAGCAAGGTCGTACTCATCGGGAGCCATCAGCCCCGGATGCTCAGCGGTCTCCCCACCGAGCAGGGCACATCCGGCAATCTCGCATCCGCGGGCGATCCCGGAGACAATCGCGGCAACGCGCTCCGGCTGCACCGAACCCACGGCTACGTAGTCCGTCATGAACAGCGGCTCTGCACCGCACACCACAAGGTCATCGACCACCATCGCTACCAGGTCGATTCCGATCGTGTCGTGGACTCCCATTGCCCTAGCCACCGCGACCTTGGTTCCCACCCCATCGGTCGATGTGGCAAGGAGCGGTCGACGGTAGGACTTCAGAGCGGACGCATCGAAGAGTCCGGCGAACCCTCCGAAACCGCCGAGGGTCTCAGGTCGTTGAGCGGCTTCGACCGAAGTTCTCATCAACTCAACGGCCCGCTCCCCGGCTGCGACGTCCACTCCGGCCAGTGCGTAGGACGCCCCCTTCGACTCCGACTCCCTTGCCTGGTTCATCCGGCCACTCGCGGTGACCCGTGGTCAATCACGGTCGACCGAGGGCGTCATGTGCACCGCCGCCGGGGATCAGGGTCACGCCCTCCACGTCCATCATCGGCTCGGGAGTGCCTGAGACGCGTCGCTCAATCGCCTCTAGGACATGCTTGCTCGGCACCTCTCGGTCATCGATAGCCACCGGGTAGACACCGTCAAAACAAGCCCGGCACAGTCGCTCCATCGGCACGTTCGCGGCTTCGACCAGTAGGTCCAAGGAAACGTAGCCAAGTGAGTCCGCACCAATGGAGGTGCAGATCTCATTCACCGAAAGCCCGTTTGCAATCAACTCAGCCCGGGTCGCGAAGTCGATGCCATAGAAACACGGCCATTGGACCGGCGGGCTAGAGATTCGCACGTGCACCTCCCGGGCGCCAGCCTCCCGCAGCATTCGGACCAAGGCCCGTTGGGTGTTGCCGCGCACAATGGAGTCGTCGACGACGACGAGTCGCTGACCTGCGATGACGTCGCGCAAGGGATTCAGCTTCAACCGAATGCCCAACTGCCTGATGGTCTGCGAGGGCTGAATGAAGGTACGGCCGACGTAGGAGTTCTTCACCAACCCTTCAGCGAACGGGATGCCCGACTCCTGGGCGTAGCCAATTGCCGCATACCGTCCGGATTCCGGGACGGGAATCACCAGGTCAGCATCCACCGGATGCTCTCGGGCAAGAGCTCGGCCTACGGCCATCCGTGCGGCATGAACGCTGCGACCGGCGATCGCGGTATCCGGACGAGCTAGGTAGACGTACTCAAACAGGCAGCCCTTTGGGTCAGCGGGAGCAAAGCGCATGGAGCGAAGGCCGTGCTCATCGATGACGATCAACTCCCCGGGCTCAACCTCCCGGACGAAGGATGCGCCGACGATGTCCAACGCCGCTGTTTCGCTCGCGATCACCCAGCCGCGTTCCAGCCTGCCGAGGACGAGTGGGCGAATCCCCTGCGGGTCGCGTGCTCCGTAGAGGGCATCGTCATCCATGAAGACCAAGGAGAAGGCACCCCGAACGGCGGGCAACTCGACCATTGCTGCACTCTCGATGGTGAGGTCGGAGTGTGCTGCAAGGAGGGCGGTCAGCACGTCCGTGTCACTGGACATCTGCAGCCCTGCCCCTAGGGGAAGTTCACCGCTCTCGTGCGCCAACTCCAGCAAGCGATTTCGGAGTTCTGCCGTGTTCGTGATGTTTCCGTTGTGCCCGAGGGCCAGATGGCCCGTCGCAGTCGAGCGAAAGGTCGGCTGCGCGTTCTCCCAAACGCTCGCACCTGTCGTCGAGTATCGGGTGTGGCCAATGGCGACGTGACCGCGCAAGGATTCCAACGCAGCCTCAGTGAACACCTGGGATACCAGACCCATGTCCTTGAAAACGACAATGTGGCTGCCGTCGCTGACGGCCATCCCGGCTGACTCCTGCCCTCGGTGCTGCAGTGCGTACAGCCCGAAGTAGGTCAACTTCGAGACGTCCTCGCCGGGCGCCCACACCCCGAACACCCCGCAGGCATCCTGCGGCCCGCGGTCATCAGTGAATCCATCGAGGGTGAGCAGACCATCGCCTCGCGTCACGGTGGAAGTCTACGAGACCCGGCTAGATGAGGCCGCCACCACGGTTGGCGTCACTGGAGAAGCGCTGGGCAACATAGATGGGCAGGATGCTGATCAGTACGAGGGCCGCGGCAACAACGTTGACGATCGGAGCCTGGTTCGGGCGGAACAGGTTCTGATAAATCCAGATCGGCAGCGTGGTGATGCCGGGACCAGCCGTGAAGGTAGTCACGATGATCTCGTCGAAGGAAAGGCCGAATGCGAGTAGGCCGCCGGCAACAATGGCCGATTTCATCAGAGGAAAGGTCACCAGCCTGAAGGTCACCCAGGCATTCGCGCCGAGATCTGCCGATGCCTCCTCCATGCTCCCGCCAAGTCGCCTCAGTCGAGCCAACGCGTTGTTGTACACGACGACGATGCAGAAGGTCCCGTGTGCCACCACGAGGGTCAGAAAGGTGAGTCCACCCAGGTACGAGGTGAACACGTTGTTCAGGGCGATGCCGGTCACCACTCCAGGCAGGGCGATGGGAAGGATGATCAACAGCGAGATCGACTCCCGACCAAAGAATCGGTATCGCGCGATGGCGAGTGACACCAGCACACCCAGCACAATCGCGACGCTCGTCGCCGCAACGGCGACCATGATGGAAGTCAGGAGGGCCTCCCGCACTCCCTCGTTATCAACGGCTTTGCCCCACCATTGGGTTGTGAAGCTGGTCGGCGGCCAGGTCAGCGACCTACTGGAGCTGAACGAGTTGATCAGGATGACGGCAAGGGGCACGTAGATGAAGCCGAATCCGAGGATCGCGAGAACGGTGATCGTGATCCTGGTGGGTCGGGAGATCGACATAGCCGCCCTTAGATGTTTTCCAGTGCGCCGGAACGCCGCACAGCTAGCAGGTACAGCACAACGATGACGACCGGGATGGTTGCCACTGCAGCCGCGAAGGGCAGATTGCTGACATAGGTCTGCTGCACGACATTGCCCAGCATTGTCGTCTTGCCGCCCACGATCTGAGCCGTGATGTAGTCGCCAAGGCTGAGTGAGAAGGTAAAGATCGAGCCTGCGACGACAGACGGAAAGATCAGTGGCAACACCACGCTGCGGAAGGTCCGGCCGCCCTTGGCGCCGAGATCGGCCGAGGCGTCCAGCATTGAAGTTGGCAGCCGAGTGAGGCCGGCATAGATCGGCAGGATCATGTACGGAAGCCATAGATACGTCAGAGTGATGGTGATTCCCCAGTACCCGTACCCAGGACTGCCCACCCCCACCGGCCCTAGGAACCAGGCCAAGACACCGCTCTCCGGCTGCAGCATGGCCCGCCACGCGTAGACCTTCACGAGGTAGGACGCCCACAGAGGTGTCAGCACCATCGCAACAAGGAGTGGCTGCCAACGCGACGCGGCAACTCGCGCCATGAAGAACGCGAGGGGCAGCGCGATGACCAGACAGATCACCGTGGTGAGCAATGCGATGCTCACCGTTCGGACGACCGTCTCCAGATAGGCCGACGTCGTAAAGAGGTTGCGGAAGTTCTTCAACGTGAACTCCCGGACGATCTGTCCGGTGAAATCGTCAACAGTCCAGAAAGCCGTGATGAAGAGTGCGGCGAGGGAGCCGAGATAGACCACGACCAGCCACGCCATCGGGGCCGCCAGTAGGCCGGCGAGCCGAAGGCGCGGATGGGCGAACCAGAAACCCCGATGGGTGGCGGCCGTGGTCATCCTATGAACTCATCTCATCCAGTAGACGTGTCGTACTAGCTGCGCAGAGCACTCCACGCCGTGACCCAGTCGCTGTAGGGAACGCACTCGACATCCG